>JBBRGM010000301.1:0-5977 GCA_038240725.1 Burkholderiales bacterium
AATCGACGTGACCGCGGTGAACGACGCGCCGGCGGGCACCAACAACACGGTCACGACGAACGAAGATGCGCAGTACACGTTTGTTGCAGTGGACTTCGGCTTAACCGATCCGAACGACAGTCCCGCGAATGTGCTGAGTGCGGTTCGGATCACGACCATTCCGGGCTTAGGAAGCCTGACTTTGTCCGGTATTGCGGTGACGGCGGGTCAATCGATCAGTGCAGCCAACATCGCCTCGGGCAATCTGAAATTCACACCCACAGTGAACGCGAGCGGCGCGAGCTACGCGAGCTTCACGTTCCAGGTGCAGGACGATGGCGGCACGGCCAACGGCGGGGTCGATTTGGACGCATCGGCGAACACGATGACGATCAACGTGAGCGCAGTAAACGATGCGCCGAGTGGCACGAACACAACCGTCACGACATTGGAAGACGCGGCCTACACGCTGTCGGCATCGGATTTCGGCTTCAGCGATCCGAACGACAGCCCAGCGGACACGATGAGCGGAGTAAACATCGCGAGCCTGCCTGGTGCCGGAACCTTGGCGCTTTCAGGCGTAGCGGTGAGCGTCGGGCAATTCGTGTCGATTGCCAACATCAACGCAGGCAATCTCAAATTCACACCGGCGGTGAATGCCAATGGCGTGAACTACGCGACACTGGACTTCCAGGTGCAGGACACGGGAGGCACCGCGAACGGCGGCAGCAACATCGACGCGACGCCCAACACGGTAGCGCTCGATGTCACCGCGGTGAACGACGCGCCGGTGTTTGCGAGCAATGCACTGACTATCACCCAAGGCGGCTCGGTCGTATTCTCCAGCGCCGACCTGAATGCAGTCGACATCGACACCGCAACGTCAAGCCTGGTGATCACGCCCAGTGCGGTGAGCCAAGGCCATTTTGAGCTGATCTATGCTCCGGGCGTCACCGCGACGAGCTTCACCGAGTCACAGGTGGCGAGCGGCCAAGTACGCTTCGTGCACAACGGTAGCACTAGTGCGCCGAGCTACAGTCTGATGGTGAGTGACGATTTTCTAATCAGCGGCCCGACGGCCGCAACCATTAACTTTGCTCCGGGCACGGTGGTGACACCGGTGATTCCGCCGCCTGCGCCGCCGACCCCTCCGGCAGGTCCGGTCACCCCGGCACCGGCGCCCGGGCCAACGCCAGCCCCCACGCCACCGACTGCGCCCGCCGCTGGATCGACAGCTGTTTCCGGAACCGTGGTGAGCGCGCCTGCGGTGGCACCGGTCGCCGCGCCGGGCAACCCAATTACCCTAACGGCAACCGAGCCGACTAAGCCAATCATCAAAGCGGTCCCCTCGTCGATCCGCAATGCTGATTGGCGTGGCTTCGGAGATAAGCAAAAAGCCTTAGCTCCCGCATTTGCTGAAGCAATCGTAATGCAGCCGGCTGAGTTGACCGTCCCGCGCTACATGGACTTCGGACCGGGCTCGCAAAATCGCTGGACGATCGAGGCCCCATTTGCCGAGGAGACGGTAGAGAACAGCAAGGGTCAGTTGTCGGTGCTGGAAGATTCCACCGAGATGGGTGGCATTGCGTTGTCGGTAGGTGCGGTGTGGTGGGCAAGCCGCGTGTCGGGGGTGATTGGGAGCCTGATTGCTTCAGTGCCGGCGTGGCGTCAGATCGATCCGCTTCCCGTGGTAGGCAACGACGAAGACGACCAGGATGGCGAGTGGGACGATGACCGCGATGTCGAGGCCGATGCCGATGAAATGGCCATCTCCATGGTCCTGGAAGGAGATCGAAGCAGAATAACGCCCGACTGATCGTCGCTGGTCACTGCACTACAAAACTTACCTCACTCGCGGTTTGTAAAAGTCCTTCTGCCGCGAACCCCGCGGTCTAAAGTCCGTCCGACTTCATCCGACAACGATCTATCACACCGCCGCGCCGGGGCGATAGCGTGCGGCCGCGGTTTCTCGATTTCACCCTGCAACAGCGGCCTTGAAATCAATCGGGCGCGGGCCGGCTGCGCTGAGCTGCCTTCGGTTAGCGATGGGGTTGCCTTCTGGAGCGACAATCATGCGCGAGTCCGTTCTAGCTGTGAAAGTCTCGGCGTCGATGCGTCACCCGCCGAGTCTGCTCAGCGCATCCGTTGTTTTAACTTCCTGGAATTCGCACGATGGCCCAAGCGCAGTACGGCACACCTAGCGTCAGCGATGCCGCTGTGCCCATACCGCTCGGCAGCGAGTTTCTGACGTTCAAGCTGGCGACTGAGGAATATGGCATCGACATCTTGAAGGTGCAGGAGATTCGCGGCTATGACGCGGTCACTGCCATCGCAAACGCCCCACCATTCATCAAAGGCGTGATCAATCTGCGTGGCGTCATCGTGCCGATCGTGGATATGCGGATCAAATTCAGCCTCGGCCAGCCCGAGTACAACCAGTTCACCGTAGTGATCGTCTTGAACGTTGCCGGGCGAGTGGTCGGCATGGTGGTCGACAGCGTATCGGATGTTTTGATGCTGTCTGCCGATCAGATCAAGCCGGCGCCGGAATTCGCCGCCGCATTCGACACCAGCTATGTCGTGGGCCTGGGCACGCTCGACGAGCGTTTGCTGATTCTGATCGATATCGAGCGTCTCATGCGCTCCGACGAAATGGGTTTGATCGAATCCGCAGCCGCCTGAAGGCGTGGCGAGATGAAATGACTACGCAAAGAAAATCTCCGAGTCCGACTGCGATGTCGATACTCTCGGGAAGCATATCGAGTGGTCCGAAGTTCGCCGACCCACGCGAGTTCGCGTTCTCTCACGATGACTTCGAAAAAGTGCGAAAGCTGATCTATGAGAAAGCCGGAATCGCGCTCAACGAAGGCAAGCACGACATGGTCTACAGCCGACTCGCGCGGCGGCTGCGGATACGCGGACTGACCCGGTTTTCAGATTACCTCGCACTACTCAAGAACGGCGACCACGAAGAGTGGGAGGCATTCACCAACGCGCTTACAACCAATCTCACGTCATTTTTTCGCGAGGAGCATCACTTTCCGATTCTCGCCCAGCATCTAAAGAAGCTCGGCAAAGATCGTCAGTTGCGGGTCTGGTGCTGCGCAGCCTCGACCGGCGAAGAACCTTACTCGATCGCGATGACGGCCGTTGAGGCGTTCGATAGTTTCACGCCGCCGGTGTCGATACTGGCCACCGATCTCGACACGCACGTACTGCGCAAGGGCGAAGCCGGCGTCTACGCTGGCGATCGTATCGAACGAATGGATCCACGTCGGGTAAAACGGTTCTTTTTGAAAGGCTCGGGATCGCGCGAAGGCGAGATGCGCGTGCGACCGGAATTGCAACGGCTGATCAGCTTCAAACGTCTGAACCTGCTGGAGCCTGGCTGGGCGGTGCCGGGTCCGCTGGATGCGATCATGTGCCGCAACGTAATGATCTACTTCGATAAGGAAACGCAGGCCCGCATCCTGAAGCGCTTCGTACCGTTACTCGCGCCGCATGGACTGTTGTTCGTAGGCCATTCCGAAAGCCTGTTTCACGTCTCGGACATTTTTCGCCTCAAGGGCAAAACCGTCTATGACTTGGTAAAGCCCGATGACACCACCGATAGTTAATGTAGACGTCGCCGAGGAGGCGTTCGCGTCCAACCGCTGCTTCGATCGCCATTTCGGACTGGACGCTGCGAAAGTGCTGCCGGGCGAATATTACGTCACGATCGAAGACAGGGCGCTCGCTACAGTCCTCGGGTCGTGCGTCACTGCATGCATTCGCGATGTCGACAGCGGCATCGGCGGCATCAATCATTTCATGCTGCCGCAATGCGCGGATGACGCAAGGCTGGCAGTGTCCGCTTCAGGCCGCTACGGAGCGTTTGCGATGGAGCTGCTCATCAACGAACTGGCCAAGCTCGGCGCGCGCCGCGGACGGATAAAGGCGAAAGTGTTCGGCGGCGGCAACGTCCTGCCCGGCATGACGGTTAGCAATGTGAGTGAGCGCAATGCCTCTTTCGTTCTCGAGTTCCTAAAATTGGAAGGGATCGAAGTGATCGCACAAGATCTGCTCGATGATGTTCCGCGAAAGGTCTACGTCTTTCCGCGCACCGGACGCGTGCTGGTCAAGCGCCTAGCCATCTGTCAGAACCAGACGATTTTTGAGCGCGAGCGAACCTATCGCAACGTTCTAAATAGCGATCGCATCGCCGGTCAAGTGGAGATGTTCTCGTGAGCAGTTCGGCTACGTTTACACAACCCGGGGGCACCGCGCGGCGCATACGCGTCGTCATCGTGGATGACTCTGCCCTCATGCGGAGCGTTCTAACCGAGATTATCAACGACGCACCGGATTTCGAGGTGGTGGGGGCGGCGCCCGACCCGCTGATCGCGCGCGAAATGATCCGCGATCGAAACCCCGACGTGATTACGCTCGACGTCGAGATGCCGACGATGGACGGACTCGCTTTTTTGGAAAAGTTGATGCGGCTGCGTCCGATTCCGGTGCTCATGGTCTCGACATTGACGGAAAGGGGCTCGGAAATCACCCTGCGTGCGCTGGAGCTCGGCGCGGTGGATTTTATTTCCAAGCCCAAGCTCGACATAGAGCGCGGCGTGCGCGCCTACGCTGCAGAGATACTGGAAAAGCTACGCATCGCAGCGCGTGCACGCGTGAGAAAACGCGAATCGCTGCCGGTCACGCCCGCGTTCGGCACCGATGCCGTACTGAAGCTCGCCGCCGGGCACCGCGCGTCGACCGAGAAACTGATCATCGTCGGCGCATCGACCGGCGGCACCGAAGCGATCCGGGAATTTCTATGTGCGATGCCGGTGGACTGTCCAGGCATTCTGGTTACGCAGCACATGCCGGAGGCGTTTACCAAGTCATTCGCGAAGCGGCTCGATACGGTGTGCAGAATGTCGGTCAAGGAGGCGGAGGGCGGTGAGCGCGTATTACCGGGCCATGCCTATATCGCGCCGGGGCATTCCCACCTGCTCGTGCGACGCAACGGCTCGAACTACGAGACCGAGCTGAACTCGGGACCGCCGGTGAATCGTCATCGGCCATCTGTCGACGTGCTGTTTCGCTCTGCCGCGAATCACGTTGGCCGCAATGCCGTCGGCGTTATTCTCACCGGCATGGGAAAGGATGGTGCGCTGGGCATGCTGGAAATGAAGCAGGCCGGCGCTTACAACTTTGCGCAGGATGAAGCGACGTGTGTGGTGTTCGGAATGCCGCGCGAGGCGATCGCCGCAGGCGGCGTCGACGAAACGTTAGCGCTCTCCCAAATCGCGTCGCGGGTGATGAGTGTGGTCGGTACTCGCGCCATTCGCGTCTGACAACTCGACCGGCCGGCGCCGTGCGGGTCTGCAGAATCTGCGCTCGTCGCACGCGAAAAAGTGCCCGGCTGATGAGGCCGGGCACGATGCAGGGAGAGCACGACTCCGTCGTCGTTCGAGCGAGAACCTCGCCCGCGCTAACTAGGAACGCTTGCGTAGCGACCAGAGCCCCAGCACGAACAGACCCGATGTGAACAGCAGCGTGCTGGACGGCTCCGGCACCGGCGTGCCGATCAGCGAGAACGCGCCGTTGAAAGTCGGGGGCGTTGTTCCGCCGACGATATCCGTTCCCACGCGCAGCCAATCGGGGTTTAACGCCTCGTTTCGCATCCACGCCTGTAGGTCAGGCGCGAACGGCGTCAACGCAGGCGGACGCGCGGCCGACAGCCAGAGGAAATCGCCGTTCGCCAGCTCAACCTGCGGCACGAAGAAATAGTGCCCAGCCGCGAGATCGATAGGCGCGGTGAAGTCCGTCGTGAATTGGATTTGTTGGCCTAATACCTTGCCTTCGCCACCTGCATTCACACTGATGTTGTTGACCACACTGTTGAGGCCTTGATTGCGCAATCCGAGTTGCGTCGTATACGACAGATCCGAGCCACTTTCGCGTTCGAGAAAAGCCACATCCGATGGAGAATTTACGCGAGTCGGGACTGCCCCCGATG
>JBBRGM010000302.1:0-5966 GCA_038240725.1 Burkholderiales bacterium
GTGGTTGGAAAACCTGCGAAATCGGCGCTAGGCAAGGCGCGAACCGCAGCCAGGTTGGACACCTGGCGAGGATTCGTAACACAGCATGGCGTCGATTCTCGTCAGGTATTCGGCAAGTTATTAATGGGACAGCACACTAGCGATCTGGGTGAAACTCTTGTGTCCGAGATCAGGAAAGAAGTCGTTTGCGCCAAATAGGCTTCAAGATCTCCAGGACTATGAGCACCGTTGCCCCGGCGCCAAGCGTGATGGCGAGGTCGTCGACATGAAGAGGCCCGAAGCGAAACAGTCGGCGTGCCAACGGCCATAACAAGGTGATAGACAGCATTGCCGCAACCGCAACAAGTACCCACGTGAGCGCCGAATTCGCCCGTCTTAGAGCCGTAACCAGCGATGCACTGAATGAGCGGTTGACGAAGATCAGGCCGACGATCGTCAGCACCAGCGAAAAGAAAACCAGCGCCCGTACTTCCGTCTCCGGCATGCCGCTCCGCAGTGCCACCAGGAATATGCCGGCGACCAATGCAAACGCGAGTGCGCCTTGCAGCACACTCCAGCCAACTAGTGCGCGGGAGAACAGCGGCGGGCCGGGGTGACGCGGCGGCCGGCGCATGATGTCGTCCTCTTCGGTCTCGGCCTCGAATACCAGCGAGCACACCGGATCGATGACCATTTCCAGGAATGCGATGTGCATGGGCCAGAGCAGGATCGGCAGACCGAACACGAGCGGCAGCAACGCCAATCCGGCAATCGGCACGTGCACCGCGAAGATAAAGCTTATCGCCTTGCGCAGGTTGTCGTAGATGCGGCGGCCAAGCTGCACAGCCTTTACAATCGAACCGAAATCGTCGTCGAGCAGCACGATCGATGACGCCTCACGTGCCACGTCGGTTCCGCGTCCACCCATGGCGATGCCGATATGCGCGGCCTTGAGCGAGGGCGCGTCGTTGACGCCGTCGCCGGTAATCGCGACGATCTCGCCGTTGGCCTTGAGCGCGTTAACGATACGCAGCTTCTGCTCCGGCATGATCCGCGCGAACACGGCTGCGGTCCTCACGCGCGACGCCAGTTCGCTGTCGCTGAGTCGCTCGAGCTCTTCGCCATTCACAACCTCGTCGGCATCGAGCCCGGCTTGGCCGGCAATCGCTTTGGCGGTTGCCGGGTAGTCACCGGTGATCATTACCACCCTGATCCCAGCGGATCGACATTCGCTCACAGCGCCCGGCACGCTGGGTCGCAGCGGATCTGCGAGGCCCACGAGCCCAAGGAACTCGTACGCAAAGTCGCGTTGCGATTCTGGCCAAGTGCGACCGATGAAAGCCGCACGGGCGACACCCAGCACACGCATGCCCTCCGCCGCCATCGCATTCACGGACTGCGTCAGCGCTGCCAGATCCGGACTGCTGAGTTGGCAAAGAGCGGCAATCGCCTCCGGGGCACCCTTGGTTGCGATGACAAACGCGTGGTTGTCATCGGCCACTTGCCAGACATTCGACATGGCCAATAGATCGGGTCGAAGTGCGTATTCGTGCACGAGCTTCCATCCGGACGCATGCAGCTGCATGCCATGCGGTAGGTGAGTTTTACCGAGAGCATGAAATGCTTTTTCCATGGGATCGAATGGATCCACCGCACTGCCGAGGATCCCGAACTCGATCAGAGTTTGAAAGTTTTCCGGGATGCCGGAGTTATTCGACGCTTGGGGGCGGCACATAGCGCCGCTCTCCACCCAAAGCGCCGCGATCGACATGCGGTTCTGGGTCAGTGTGCCCGTCTTGTCGGTGCATAGAACCGTCGCGGAGCCAAGCGTTTCGATGGCCGATGCGCGCCGGGTCAGCACGCGCGCACGCGAGATTCGCCACGCGCCCATCGCCATGAACACCGTGAGCACAACTGGGAGCTCCTCGGGCAGCATCGACATCCCGAGCGCGATACCGGCGAGCAGCGCATCCAGCCATCCACCGCGCAAGGTCCCATAGAGCACCACTGCCAGGACACTTACCGCGCCGCCAACAATAGCGCCCAAGGACGAGACGGCGGGTCTGGGCCCGAAGTCGGGGCGGCTCGACTTCCAGAGCGCTTAGCGTCTGTCCGATTTTTCCAATTTCGCTGCGTGCTCCGGTCGCGATTACCTCGGCGACGCCGGTTCCGCGCACGACCAACGAACCGGAAAACACGAATGGGAGGTCATCGCCACCCGGCCTAAGCGCTTTGGATGCAGCGCGATCCTCGCTGGCGATTTTACGCACGGGTACTGACTCCCCCGTGAGGAGCGATTCGTCGGTCTGCAGGTCATGACCTTGAACGAGTACTGCATCGGCCGGCACTCGGTCACCTTCAGCCAGCACAACGAAGTCGCCTCGCACCACGTCTCTGCCCGCGATGCGCTTGCGCTGGCCATCGCGAATGACCAGCGCACGCGGGCTGGAAAGATCGTGCAGCGCCTCCAACACGCGCTCGGTTCGCGTCTCTTGCACCACGGTTATCAACACTGACAGGGTCGCCAATAGAAGCAGGATAAGTGCTTCGGTCACGTCGCTAAGCAGCAAATAGACAACACCGCCACCGAGCAGCAGCGCCAGCATCGGTTCGCGCACGACCTCGAGCACGATGCGCAAGGGCGTGCGACGGTTCGATCGAGGCAGCTCGTTGTACCCCTCGTTTTTCAGCCGGTCCTGCGCGTCTGCCTCGCGCAGGCTATGGGTCTCGTCAAATGAGGGAGGAGTCTGTGGCATTTCGACTTTTTGCGTCACGCGGTGTAGTAGATGATCTCGGCAACGAATCCTGCGCGATCGTCGGGCCGCATCCCGCAGCGCCAGTCCGAGGGCCCTGACAAACCTACTACGCTAGTCGACGGGACAGGCGGCGAATACGCGAGACGCGGATGACGCTTCGCGTTGTACTTTCCAGTATCTCTGAGAACGGATAAGAGCATTGATCCTTCCGTAATTATCTCTGGAAGTTGCCGGCTTACGGGGACAGTCGCACGCGGAGGAAGCGGCAAAGCGCATTGCCGGCGTGGCGAACGATATCGAGGTACGTTTACCCAATGTCGATCCGGTTGCCTCAAGCGCGCAGGGTCGCGAATGGCACATCCGGCTGTCTCTCTTTCCGGGTCTCTTTTGACCTACGTCAAGGATCAGGCTGAAGCGATCTCTAGAGTGATAGACCAGGAAGACAATCAACATGAGGATTCCAGAGGGGATCCGATATGTAGAAAACGCATTCCGAATAGCGAGAGCGATATTTGTCCACGCGCGTTCGCATGTTGATGCGGATCGATGAGCGCTGTTCGGGAAGTTCAGCGTGCACGGGTCGTTTAAGCACGGGAGCCATCTATGCCCTATTTCAAACACGCACGCATCCTACTTGCGATCGATGGCTCCGTTGCAGGGGACTGTGCAGCGACGTATGTCGCTCGTAACGCTGCGGCCTGGGGGATCCGGGAAGTAGAGCTTCTCAATGTTCAGCACGTGCCCAGCTACTACACGCACGCCGAGCCGGCACCCCGATTCCACTCGATGTCATCGAGTACAGCACAAAGCTCAGCACCACTGCACGTCAAATAATCGACGCAGCAAACCTGCGACGCCGGCTGACTACCAAGTTGAGCAATCCGGCCGACACCATAATCGATGCCGCGAAGGCAGATGAAGTCGACGAGATTGTGATGGGCACCCGCGGCATGGGTCATTTGGCAGGCGTACTGCTGGGTTCCGTCGCCTACGGCGTGATTCGTCGCGCATCGCTACCGGTTACCGTCGTCCCTGAGCGAGCCGAGCACGCGCGTTGCGAAGAAGCCACGAATACAGATGTGCATCGTGTATTGCTTGCCATAGATCAATCGCACAGCGCGGGCATGGCTACCAATTACGTGCTCGATCTCTGCCGCCGGTGCGCAAGCCTCGAAGTGGAATTGCTCAATGTGCAACGCCCTGTTCCAGCCCTGTGCTTCGAGAACCAGGCAATGGCAGATAGTTACTATCAAGCGCAGGGCGAGGCGGGCGTACAGGAAATCAGAGAAGCCGTGCGAGCTGCGAGCGCAAACTTCAACGTCCACCTCGAAGCCGGAGATGTGGTTGAGAGAATCATCCAGACCGCGGAACGGCGAAGGTGTACCCGTATCGTAATGGGGACGCGCGGATTGAACCTGGCGGTCGATCTGCTGCTGGGCTCCGTAGCCTATAAAGTGCTGCAGCAATCGTCGATTCCGATAACGCTGGTTAAGGAAGCTCTGAACAAGTCTTTCGTGCGCGACTGGGGTGATTTGGGCCTAGGGCAAGAGGGCGAGGACGCCGTGTAGCCCGCCTACACCAGGAGGAGCGCACGCGGCCATCGGCCCAAATCACCCCGGTCCCTCTATAGAGACGACAGATTGTTGGGTTGTGTCAGGTGCGGCGTCTGCATCGTTGCGCTCCTCGCCAAGGTACCTACCTTGGCTTCGTCGCGATGCCTCGCATCCATCCGCACCTGACGCAACGCGCGTCGCAAGACTTGTTCAGAGCTTCCTTAAGTAAAAACCCAGCTCAGAAAAACGAACATCACGGCGATTTCGGCACTCGAAGGCGATGCGAACCGCGCCGAAATTCCGATCGGAAGCGGCCGGAGCCGTTTCAACTTCGATCCGTCGCCAGGCCTGCGAGCCTCAGTATTCGCCGAGGCAATTCGCGGTCGCGGCGCGACACCCAATCGCAAGCACGTTAATGCGCTTCGCGTTGCATCAGCCACACGTCAGCACGGTACTAACGTCACCGGTACCGGCGACAGGTGAATGACCCGGTAGGCAACCGAGCCCAGCGTGATTCCCGCCACAGCGCCCAGCCCGCGAGTTCCCATGACGATACGAGTGCACCGGCGTTCGGCAGCCAGTCGCACGATCTCTTCTGCAGCGTGGCCGGCTACGATGTGTTCCGCGAATTCCACGCCTTCAGATTTCAATGTCGCGCCGGCGTCGTGCAGAGCGCGAGTGCCTTCGTCTTTATAGTAGAGGTCGATCATATCCGGGCTGGCAAAACGCCTGATGAACCCCTGCGGAATAGGCACAACGACGTTCATCAGATCCACCTCGAGCGCAACGCCGGCTTTGTGCAGGTCGGAGATATATTCGGTTGCTCGCGCAGAAGGTGCGGAGCCGTCGACGGCGAGGAGAGCCCGATGCACTTGGGTCGCTGTGACCGGAGACAGATCCGCTTCCTGCCGCGGCGTACCTACGATCGTGATCGGAACCGATAGCTGATGCATGACTTTATAGGCGACCGAACCGACGAATAGGCTCTCCCACCGGCTAATTCCTCGGCTGCCTATAATGACCTCGTCTACGTCCTCGCTTTCGACAGCTTCGGCGATGACGTCCGCTGGGTTGCCGACTTGGGTGTCGAGGCGATAAACGACACCTGCTTGGTCAAGAATGCGCCGGGTTCCGAGCGTCGCCTGCAGTCCCATGTCGGTGAGGATGGCTACCGCGTCGCCCAGCCCGCGCGTGCGCTCAGCGAGCCGCTCGTTGTCGACTACGTGCAGTACGATCGTGTCGTGACGTCCCAACGTGGTTGCATACCGGGCTGCGTATTTAGCCGCCTGCTCGGCATGGACTGATCCGTCGACGGCTAGCAGAATGCGGCGGATGCGTGGACGGGTCATATCGACTCCTGCAATGGTAAGGTTGCGTCTCACTCTACGTGGCCGCAATCGCGACGATTTGACCAAGATCAATCGATACAGATCGCGCTGAGTTATATACGATACAGATTCTGACGTTTACCGTTGAGGACGAGATGAACATGCGCGCTGCCCTGTGTGTCTTCATCGCCGGAGTCGCATCGGCGAGTGCGATGGCCGGACCGGCTGACGATTTCGACCGCGGCTATAAGCTCGCTGTCGACAAGGGCTGCTTCGACTGCCATGCGCTTGGCGTCTCTGACGCGGGCCCTTCGTTTCGGGCGATCGCGAACCGCTATCGCTTCAATGCG
>JBBRGM010000303.1:0-5935 GCA_038240725.1 Burkholderiales bacterium
CGGCCTTTAACCCGCCCTTCGGCGAAATAGGATTTCGTGTTTACACCCACCCGCAACCCGAAGCCAGGCAGCACGCTGTCCCAGTAGAATTTTTGGCCGACGGCTACAAAGAGTATTTCATCTACTGCTGACTTCGTGAGCTTGCGATGATCCTTGATGTGCATTTTCTAGTAGGCGCGTAGTAGGCAGGTTAGTTCAAACTCCGGGTGGGACCGTAGGACTCAACTCTGCCTAGCATACACTTAGCAGAAGACTGTTTCAAACTCCGTAGTATTTAGTAGGCATTCCGATGCCAGTAGTACAAAGAACTCATAATCCTTTGGCCCTGGGTTCGAACCCAGCGTCCCACCACAGATTCATAACGCTGCCGACGCAGATTCATACCACTGCCGACGCAGAAATACCTTACTGTCATAACCTCTTAGCAAATTCAAATCGGCACGCCGAGCAGGGGTAAGAATAGGGGTAAAAGTATATCCCTCTCTCTACGGTTCGACTCCGGCTCCCGGCACCATTCGATCATTTACGACACCGTTCTTTGGCGGCAACAGGGCGAGTGTGGCGCGTAATCGGGACGTCTGAAAGGAAACTATGGATATAGATGCGAGCGCCGTCCGGTCGAAAACGGGAATCCCTGGATTTGACGGCGTACTGGCCGGCGGCTTCATGCGGAACTGTCTTATCTGATCATAGGCCCGCCCGGTGCGGGCAAGACTACGCTCGCCCTGCAATACCTCGTCGAAGGTATCCGTGCAGGCGAAAAATCACCGTACGTTACGTTATCGGAACCTAAAGAGGAGCTCCTCGCGGCCGCGCACTCGCATGGCCTCTGCCTCGATGGCATAGAGATCGTCGAGCTGATCTCTGATGAAGACGATCTCGATGGCGAGCCGCAGGTCACCATGTATTCGCCGTCCGAGGTCGAGCTCAACGAGACGACGAAGCAGGTGCTGGATGCAGTGGCTCGAGCCAACCCCAATCGCGTCGTATTCGATTCGCTCTCCGAGGTGCGGCTGCTGCGCAGCGTGGTGATCACGCGGCGATTTTTTCGTTCGAGGAAAGCCCGGCGACCCTCGAAGCGCGGACCGAAGCCATCGGCATTCCGCTCAAGCGCGGTCTCAGTGAAGGTGAGGTGAGTGTGCAGCACATCGACCCAGCCGAATTGTCGCCCGGCGAATTTGCCCATCTCGTCCGCGTGGCTGTCGAGCGGGATCACGCCCGCGTGGTCATCATCGACAGCCTCAACGGCTACCTCAACGCGATGCCCGAGGAGCATTTTCTGGCGGCGCAGCTGCACGAGCTGCTGACCTACCTCGGACGCAGGGGCGTCACCACTCTGATGGTAGCGGCTCAGCACGGCATGCTGGGAATGACCATGCAAGGACCGGTGGACACGAGCTACCTCGCCGATTCGGTAATCTTACTGCGCTACTTCGAGTACGCCGGCAAGGTAAAGAAGGCGATTTCGGTACTGAAGAAGCGCAGCGGGCGGCACGAGGAGAGCATCAGAGAACTGCGCTTCGCTGGCAATGGCATTCACCTCAGCGATCCGCTCGTGCAGTTCCGCGGCATTCTGACCGGCGTTCCCGTCGAGTTGAAAGAACGTAGCAGCGAGTGGTAATTGCAGACTCAAACCGATCCCGTCCCAGCAATCAAGAGCGCAGCCGAGGCAGCGGTCGAGGTCGCGATCGATGAGCCCGACGCAAGAGAGCTTGTGCGCCGTCTGCTGGTCGACTGCGAAGCGATCCTGGCGCTGGCCGCGTCTGCCGCCGAAGCACAGTCGCTGGTTGCAGCGTTCGATCCCGACGTAATCCTCAGCGACATCGGCATGCCGAGCCAGGACGGCTACGAATTCATCCGCATGCTGCTCCGGCAAGGCGTAAACACGCCGGCGGTCGCGCTCACCGCTTTTGCACGAGCGGAAGAGCGCATCCGATCGATTCAAGCAGGCTATCAATCGCATTTGCCCAAACCGGTCGAGCCCGCAGAGTTATTCGCGGTACTCGCCAGCCTCGCCCAGCGTACTCATCGATCTGAATCAAGCTGATCGCCGGCAAAGCCGGACCGTCGATCTGCAGCGCTGCATCTGGTCGCTCACGCAGCGTCACCTGCCGTTGCCGGAAGCAGCGCACGCGCCCCGGCACTAAAGTCCCCTGCGGACCAACCGATAAAGTCACCACAAGCGCGGGTGCTCCGAGGCGGCCCCAACGCGCCGCGCGGAGATCGCATTCGGATCGCCGTCGCGCGCGCAAGCGCCTCCTGATAGGTTCTCATCGAAAAGCAAGAATGCTAGTAATCATCGGTTACGTCGTTATCTGCGTTGCGGTGTTCGGTGGTTTCGCAATGGCGGGCGGTCATCTGGGCTCGCTGGTGCAGCCGGTCGAATTGATCATGATCTTCGGTGCGGCAATCGGCTCGTTCTGCGTCTCCAATACCGGCAAGGTGATCAAAGGCACATTGAAGGCCCTGCCCACCGTGCTCAAGGGCTCGAAGTACACCAAGAGTCTCTACATCGAGCTGCTGTCCCTGCTGTTCGATGTGCTCGCGAAGGTGCGCAAGGAAGGCTTGATGTCGGTCGAGTCGGATGTCGACAACCCCGAACAAAGTCCGATTTTCTCCCGCTATCCGCGCATTCTGTCCGATCACCACGCGATGGAATTCATCACCGACTATCTGCGGCTGATGGTCGGGGGCAATTTGAACGCGTTCGAAATCGAGAATCTGATGGATGTCGAGATCGAGACGCATCACCACGAAGGCGAAATTCCAGTCAGTGCGATGGCGAAGATCGGCGACGCGCTGCCGGCCTTCGGGATCGTCGCCGCGGTCATGGGGGTAGTGCATACCATGGAATCGGTCGGTTTACCGCCGGCTGAGCTCGGCAAGCTGATCGCCGCGGCTCTGGTCGGGACCTTCCTCGGTATTCTGCTGGCATACGGTTTCGTCAGCCCGCTGTCGACGTTGCTGGAGCACAAGCTGCAAGAAGGCAGCAAGATGCTCCAATGCATCAAGGTCACTCTGCTGGCGAGCCTCAACGGCTACGCGCCGCAGGTCGCCGTCGAGTTCGGACGCAAAGTGCTGTATTCGACCGAGCGGCCGACCTTCTCCGAGCTCGAAGCTGAAGTGAAACAACGCAAGGGCAAGTAAGCAGGCGCGACGATGAGCGACGACTCGCAACGGCCGATTATCGTCAAGCGCATCAAGAAAAGTGCGCACGGTCATCACGGCGGCGCCTGGAAGATCGCGTACGCCGACTTCGTGACGGCAATGATGGCGTTCTTTCTGTTGATGTGGCTGCTCGGTTCCACAACGAAGGCCGATCTGCAGGGTATTGCCGACTACTTCAAGACACCGCTGAAGATTTCGCTGATGGGCGGCTCGGGCTCCGGCGACACGACCAGCATCTTGAGGGGCGGCGGCACGGACCTCACGCGCAAAGACGGCCAGCAGCGCAAGGCCGATGCTGCAAAAGGGCAGAAACCGAGCGACGCCAAGTCGGTGGACACCAAGTCGGTGGACACCAAGTCGGTGGACACCAAGCGCGCTGAGCAAGAGCTCGCGCGCCAAGAGATGGCCCTGCTCGGTGAGCTCAAGCGCAAGGTCGAAAAGGCGATCGCGTCCAGCGCAACGCTCAGCCAGTTCAAGAATCAGCTGTTGATCGACCTGACGACAGAAGGCTTACGGATCCAGATCGTCGATGAGCAGAATCGGCCGATGTTCGCGATCGGCAGCGCACAGCTGCAGCCGTACACGCGGCAGATCCTGCAGGAAATCGGCAAGGTGCTGAACGACGTACCGAACCGGATCAGCTTGTCCGGTCACACCGATGCGATTCCGTATTCGGGCGGCGAGGGCGGCTACAGTAATTGGGAGCTGTCTGCCGATCGCGGCAACGCCGCGCGGCGCGAGCTGATCGCGGGCGGCATGGATGACAAGCGGATTGCGCGCGTCGTGGGTTTGTCGTCGTCCGTGCTGCTCGATACCAACGATGCGGCCAGCCCGATCAACCGGCGCGTCAGCATCATCGTCATGAACAAGAAAGCCGACGAGGCGGCAGCGAAAGACGGCGGCACTGTCGAAGTAGAAGACGCGAGCGAAGTCAATTCTGGATTGTTCAATGCCGGCACCGTCAAGGAGTAAGACCTCACGCCTGTCGCCTCCCGTGCGCGCGCTGGCCGCGCAGCTGGGCGGCGCTGTTATCGCACTGCTGTCGTTCGCATTGCCGCCTGATGGTGCTGCCGGCACGCTGGTCGACTGGGCGCTCGTTCAAGGTCTCGGCGCCGCGATTATCGGCTTGCTGCTCGGTTTGAAACTCTGGTGGCTGCCGATCAACGCGATGTTCGTCCCCGGAGCGGTCGAGTTGCAGCGAGTCAGTGTGCATCCGGCGTGGTTTCTCGGTGCGTTTCTGCTTCTGCTGTTGTTGTTCTGGACGACTTATCAGACACGCGTCCCGCTATTCCTCACCAGCCGCGAAGTGTGCAAACGTCTGGCGTCGATGCTCCCGCACGATGCGAAGCTGCGCATGCTGGATCTCGGCTGCGGCTTCGGCGGTGTATTGAGCGCGATGCATCGATCCAGTCCGCAGCTGCACCTCACCGGTCACGAGCTCGCGCCGCTGCCCGCGTGGATTGCGCAAATGCGATTTCGGCATATCCCGAACAGCGAAATTCGCCGTCAGGATTTCTGGCGTGAAGATCTGTCCAGCTACGACCTCGTGTACGCGTTTCTCTCACCGGAGGTCATGTCTCAGCTGTGGCAGAAGGTGCGCTCGGAGATGCGGCCTGGCAGCTTGTTCGTCAGCCACGCGTTCGCGGTAAACGAAGCCGCACCCGATTTGATGCTGCCGCTTGCAGGCCACCGGCACGCGCCACTGTACGTCTGGCGGCTGTAGTCGAGCGCAGCGACCGTCATGACCTCGCTCGCAGACTGGGTCCGAAATCTAAGCGGCAAGGATATTCCCGTCTTGCGCAGCACGATCGATGCGCTGCGCCACCTGCGAAAAAAAGAAGACACGTTAACGGCTCGCGACCTGTCGCAGATGGTGCTGTGCGACCCGTTGATGACGCTCAAAGTACTGCGCTTCTCGCAATCGCGACTTACCAAACGTCAGCCGACCGAAGTCACGACGGTCGAGCATGCCGTGATGATGCACGGGCTCACCGCTTTCTTCGCCGAGATGAAAAGCCTGCAGGCGATCGAAGATCAGATGGCGGGGCAGCCGCATGCGCTGGAAGGCGCACTGCGCGTGATCAGCCGCGCGACACATGCCGGCAGCTACGCGCGCAGCTTCTCAGCATTGCGTCACGACATGGAATCGGACGAAGTGGTGACCAGTGCATTGCTGCACGATCTCGGCGAACTGCTGCTGTGGAACGTCGCACCCGGTATCGCCGTGCAGATCGAACACATGACGCGCCATCATCGAGGTCTGCGCAGTGCCACCGCGCAGCGCGCGTGCCTGGGCTTCGAGCTCGTCGAGCTGCAACTCGCGCTGGCCAAGGAATGGAAGCTGCCGGCTCTGCTGCAATCGTTGATGGACGATCACCATGCGGATACTCCGCGGGTGACGACCGTCGCCTTATCGGTTGCGCTCGCGCGGCATTCGGCCAACGGCTGGGGTGACGAAGCACTGCCCAGCGATTACACGGCAATTCAGAAGCTCGTCAATCTGCCGCCGGCCAATGCGATGCGCTACATTCGTCAGGCCGCGCTGATTGCCGCGCACACCTGGAATTTTACCGGTATCCGGCCGGCGGCTGCGTGGCTGCCGCTGCTGCCCGGAGACTGGCCGGATGAAGACGACGCTCCGCTCTCGGAGGACACCGCAGATGTCATGATTCGCGTCACGCAGCAGCTTGCGCATCTCGGCCCGCAACTGTGCGACGTTGCATTGGTATCGGCGCTGGTATTCTATGCTTTGCATGTTGCGCTCGGT
>JBBRGM010000304.1:0-5934 GCA_038240725.1 Burkholderiales bacterium
CAGGGTCTGCATCCGTGAGCGCGTCCTCGCCCGGACTCACCAGCGCCCTGGCGGTGTTGGCGGTTTCAAATTCCTTACCCGTACAAGAGTCGCTATTCACCACGCAAGTCCCGGCACTCACCAACGCGACCGACGCTAGCCCGTATGAGCTTGGAATGAAATTCCGCCTCGCCCGATCAGGGCAATTGGCCGGAATTCGCTATTGGAAGTCAGCCAGCGATTCGGGCACGCACATCGGTAAGATCTGGTCCGCCAACGGCACCCTACTCGCCTCCACGGCGTTCAGTTCGGAAACTGCTTCCGGATGGCAGCAGCAGCCGTTGGAAACCCCATTGTCCGTGCAAGCCAACACTACGTACACGGTGTCGGTGAACATCCGTGCTTACTTTCCCGTTACGCCGAGCGGCTTGGCTACGTCGATCGTAAATATGAATGTCAGCTCAATTGCGGATGGCAATAACGGCGTTTATGGAACGCCTGGCGCATTTCCGACGACTTCCTATCAGAATGCCAATTATTTCCGCGACATCGTCTTTGGCCCCGACACATTCGGCGCGCCAACCAAACTCGCGCTAACGCCGGCGAACCAAACTACGCAAACCGAGATACCGGTGAGCTATACCGCCACCATTCAGGATGCCAACAACAATACCGTTTCGAACGCAACCAACCCGATTACGTTTTCGGTCAGCGGCGTGTCGGGCGCTTTCAACCCGTTCTCGCCAGTAGCCGTAACCGCCGGCAGTGCAACTACTAGTTTTTCGCCCAGCACAGCGGGTAGCGCGACCCTGAGTGCATCCGCTCCCGGACTGACGACCGCTACCGCCGCTTTGACGGTGGTACAAGGCTCGGGGCTGCCGATCTTAATCTCTAAAAATCCTGCGTCCAACGCCACCGGCATAGCAGTCAGCACGGCAGTGATGGCGACTTTCAACGAATCGGTGCAATCCGAATCGATCGCTTTCGCATTGACTGACCCGTCAAATCACGCGGTGCCCGTCAGTCTGTCCTATAACGACACGAACCATACCGCTACGCTACAACCTAGCGCGCCATTGATTGCATCGACTACGTACACAGCAATACTCAGCGGCGCTATGGACGCGAATGGCAATGCGATGATCGCGCCGACGACCTGGTCGTTTACCACCGGCTCCGGCAACCTCGGGCAGTGGTCGCCGGTCTACAATTGGCCTTGCGTTGCGATCCACATGCATCTGCTGCCGGATGGAAAATTACTGTCTTGGGCGGACGATGACACCTCCACGCGCAATGCCGGTTTCACCAAGACCTACGTCGTCGAAGTGCCGACAGATGGTCCACCGGGCGCCACTATTTTCGTACCGAATACGACCACCAATCTGTTCTGTGCCGGTCACACTTTCCTGCCCGATGGTCGCCTCATAACCACGGGTGGACACAACGGTATCGATCAAAATGGCGCGACCGACGTGGTGATCTTCGAAGACCGGAACGCGCAATACGGTTGGTACATACAACCGAACCCGATGAACGCCGGCAGGTGGTATCCAAGCACAATCGGCCTCGGTAATGGCGAGGCCGTTGTCCTAGGCGGCAGTGAGATCACCGGCGTAGACAATCCCCTGCCGCAGGTTTGGCAAACGAATATGGGCGGCGGACTCCGTGATCTGAGCTCTGCGACGCGGGTTACACCGTGGTATCCAAGAAGCCATCTCGCACCTAACGGCAAGCTGTTCGTCGCGGGTCCCGAGCAAGTCACCACCTATCTCGACACCGCTGGTACGGGCGAGTGGACGGACGTTGCGCCTCGCCGTTACGGTGACCGAAGCTATGGCTCCTCGGTGATGTATGACGACGGAAAGGTTCTTATTGTGGGTGGCGGGGATCCGCCTACTTCCACTGCTGAAGTGATCAGTCTCAGCGCGCCTTCCCCGGCTTGGCAATTTACCGGCTTCATGCAATTCGCGAGACGGCAGATGAATGTCACGCTGCTGCCAGATGGCAAAGTTCTCGCAACGGGTGGCACAAGCTCAGCGGGCTTCAGCGACGCAACCTCCCCTGCGCTGGCTGCAGAGATGTGGGATCCAGCCACCGGCGCATGGAGCACGATGGCGAGCATGCAAATTCCGCGGCTGTATCACTCAACTGCATTGCTGTTGCCCGATGGTCGAATCTTATCCGCGGGCGGAGGTAGACCAGCGGCCTACTCCGGGGGCGTTGACCACTGGAACGCAGAGATCTATTCACCGCCGTACTTGTTTAAAGGACCGCGCCCAATCATCTCCGCCGCACCGAGTGGCTTATCCTACGGGCAGTTGTTTTCACTGCAAACGCCTGACGCGGCGGATATCACGGACGTGACTCTTGTTCGTCTGTCATCGGTCACGCATTCCTTTAACGCGAACCAACGATTTAAAAGACTTACCTTTACGCGTACTCCCGGCGCGTTGAACATCACCGCCCCATCCGATCCGAACATTACCCCGCCTGGGCACTACATGATGTTCATCCTAAACGGCAGCGGAGTGCCATCGGTCGCGAAGATCATTCAGATTCTTTAGCGGGACTTAGACGTGGCATGACGATCCGCTTGAATCGAGCATCTGACCAATTTTCGATGAGCACAGCTCGTTGATGGACGACTTAACCGGTCGAAGGAATGGGTCGATCTGGCGACCTCCTCCTGTGCGCTTCTGACCTCGTCGGGCGTATTCACTTGGGGTCAGACGATCAAGAATGAGCTACTTAAAAAACCACCGCGATTCGCTGGCCTGCTCTGGAACGCGAATTCGGTGGCGACTACACGCGCACACGAGACCTCAAGGAAGCCTTGCTAAGAGAGTTGCGCAAGGTTCTAATGGAAGTACCCCCAGGCTCGAGTCAACGAAGGTAACCTCGGCCTACCGCTAGAGTCCGGCCGATCCTCTACTACAGCGTCCGGCGCGACCCGACGCGGGACTCGTTTTCCTGGTTTGACATCAACGCCAAGGGCACGCCTGCGCTTTGGGAGATGCACCCGAAGGTCGGTTGCGTGCCGATGGGCTTCAAGACCGAAACGCTCGCGCAAGCCGCGGCAAATCCATTGAACCGAGCGAAGAATGGCTGACGCGAAAACGCAATTCGTGACATCGTGTTCGACGGCCCGCCGAGACCCATGCCAGGGCGCTTCATCGAGGTCGATAACGATTGCGGCGACAGCATCATGTTCGGCGAATGGATAAAGCGCCACGATTGCTATTTGGGTGCAGACCGCCGCTGCCATGCGTACTAAGGCTACCTGTGCAGTCGACCAGCCCCCGCAGATTTGCTTGCCGGGATTGTCCAGCGCGCGAACGGCACAACGCGCCGTGAGCGCGCAACGCCTCTGAGCGCACCAGCGTTCACCGATTCCCGACACAGCGCACATGATGCCACGCCCTAATGCGGGAATACGCGGCCGATTGTTGTCTCTAATAGTGCTTGGCCTATTTCCAGTATTTCTGCTAGTGATTTTGGATTCGGTGACGGAATATAAAAACGTCATTCACGCGTCCTACGAGGACACGAAGCGGCTGGCGCGGCTGGCCGCGGCCAAGGAGGGATCGCTGATTGAAGGCGCGCGCCAGTTGACTATCGCCTTATCCGTACTTCCTGCAGCCATGCATCGCGATCCAATTGCTTGCAACGCCTTCGTACGCAATCTGCTTCTCGCCTACCCGCAATACACAAGCTTCGGAGTCGTCGATGTCAAAGGCGCCGTTTGGTGCAGCTCTTTGCCCACTGCAACACAAGTCAATCTGGCCGATCGAGCTTACATCAGGCGCGCGCTTGACCGCTTAGAACCATCGCTGGGTGGCTATCAAATCGGACGTTTGTCCGGGTTGCCTGCCATTGTCTACGCCACCCCTATCGTCGATCGAAACGGCGCGAGCGCGGGCGTTGCGTTCGCCTCATTGAGCACGGACGCATTCGGGGTGCAAGGAGAGGACAGCGATCTGCCTGACGGTGCTGTGTATCTGGTGTTAGATCAGGACGGTACTATCCTAACCAGATTTCCGAAGGTGCCGGGAGCACAAGGGACGAAGATTGCCGAGGTGGACCTGTTTCACGCGGCATCCAATCGATCGAGTGGGTCCACGCAGACGCGCGCGGTAGATGGCATTGCGCGTTTATATGGCTTTGCATGGAGCGGTGCAGATCGGCGTCGAAGCGTACTGATCGCCATCGGTATCCCGAAGGAATTGGCGGTGGCGGGTGCCGATCGCCACATGCTATTCAGCCTCTTTGCTTTACTAGCTGTCGCCGCGATGACAATCGTTGTCGGCGCAATTGCAAGTCAGAAGCTGATACTCGAGCCGATCGTGCAGTTGGTCAATGCAACCAAGCGCATTGCGGCGCATGAACCGAATGTCCGGCTCAATACGCGTCAACGAAACGAGCTCGGAGAATTGGGGCGAGCCGTCGATGAGATGGCTAAATCTTTGGAAGCACAGCGCGGGGCGCTCAAGGACAGCGAAGCGCGCTTTCGCGATCTTACTGAGCTTTCTTCCGACTGGTATTGGGAACAAGATAGACATTTTCGATTCACCGCCATGTCCTCTGAAATTTCTGCTAAGGCCGGAATTAGCGCTTCCGACCACGTCGGTAAGACCCGTTGGGAATTGCCTGGCATCAAGTTATCCGAAGCTGAATGGGATCGCCATATCGCGCTGCTCAGTGCGCACGAGTCATTTGATGGATTCACTTATCAGCGGTCCGGCGCGAAGGGCGAGATTCGCTATTTTCGCATCAGCGGGCGACCGATCTTCGATTCCCAGAGCAGCTTCCTAGGCTATCGTGGCGTCGGCAAAGATGTAACCGACGCGAAAGCTGCGGAAGCGCGTATCGAAAAGCTCGCCTACCACGATGCACTCACGGGCTTGCCCAACCGCGCAAGCTTCAGCCTGATGTGCAATCACGCGATCAGTCGAGCGCGTCGCGATGACCGCGGGTTCGCGATCCTGTTCATCGATCTGGATGGATTCAAGCAGGTAAACGATACGCTTGGCCACGAAGCCGGTGATGCGCTTCTGCGCAACGTTGCGGGTCGACTTCAGTCTTGCTTACGGCAAAATGACGTCACCGCCCGCGTGGGAGGCGACGAATTTGTGGTGTTGCTGGAGGACGTATCTCAACCGCACCAAGTCGCAAACATTGCAGAGAAGATATTGCTGCAAATAGAACGGACGTCGCAACCGTCGGGAGCATCGTTTGCAGTGACCGCGAGCATCGGGATCAGCTTTTTTCCACAAGACGGTGAGGACGAGAAGACGCTCGTGACAAGTGCCGACGATGCGATGTATCGTGCGAAGCAAAGCGGTAAGGATAATTTTCGATTTCATTCGCACGAGTGAGAGATCGCGGAGCCGCTGACGCACCACCTTGAGACACCGGCTGCATGCTCCATCTCGTGACCGCGTTTTGCACAGACGCTGCGGCCAAGGCCGATCACAATTTCTATCCAACGTACACGCCGCACGGCTACAGCAATTTCGCCGTAACGGAGAGGCGCAACGTTTGTCCACTCAGCTGTACCGGCAGTGTCGAGATAGGCGGTGACTTGATCAGGACCCGCAAACGAACAGCTTGCGGTTAGGTGCTGCTCCTACTGTGCCGCAGGCCCGGATGTTGAGGAATTCAACCGAACCCGCAAGGGTGGCGAACCTTTCTACCTCGTCGTCGCCAACTTCGATGCTGAATCACGCCGACCTCCCGACGGGCGTCCAGCAAATGCATTGTTCGTCTCCTGACATTAAGGCCACAGTTATCGACGACCCAGAGCACCACCCCTACGATCTATCAAAGTCGTAAACGTCCGTGACCTCCCGCGTGACGCGCCAAGACGACGGGGACCATGGGTATATGCTGATTGGAATATTGGAAGATGACATCTCCCAACTCGAATTGTTCTCGTACTGGCTTAGGCTGGACGGG
>JBBRGM010000305.1:0-5917 GCA_038240725.1 Burkholderiales bacterium
CGCAGCGCCGGCAGACGATGCTTTCGCGGAAAATGCGCGCTACTTAGCCGAACTGTTCGAAGCAGCGATCACCGCAGGCGCCGCATTGCGCATCCTTTCCAGCGCAGGCCAATTCCATTCGATACCGAGTCCAGGCTGCGCGGATGGCGTCGCATAACCATCCACGATCGCGATGCGCGAGAGCGTAATGTCGTCGAGCTGCGGAATGTGTTCGAGCCACGCCGCGTTAGGTACCGCGCAGCACAGGCCGAGATGGATCTCCATCAGAAAGTGCGGGCACACCGAGACGTTGAACGTCTCGGCGAGATGCGCGATTTTCAGCCAGGGCGTGATCCCGCCGACGCGGCCGACATCCATTTGTACGATGCTGCACGCGCCGCGCTGGAGATATTCGCGAAATTGGCTCGGATGGTAGAGCGATTCGCCGATCGCAATCGGCACCGTGGTCGACTGCGAAAGCAACACGTGGCCGTTGAGATCTTCGGCCGGCAGCGGCTCTTCGAACCACGCCACGTCCAGCGCTTCGTAGTGACGCGCGCGGCGAATCGCTTCCGACACGGTGAAGCCCTGATTAGCATCGGTCATGATGTCGTAAGAAGGGCCGAGCGCTTTGCGAACTGCGGTCAGGCGCGCGACGTCTTCGGATACGTGCGGCCGGCCGATCTTCACTTTCACGCCGCGAAAGCCCTTGGCTCTGGCCGCGAGCGCGTTTTGCACCAGCTCGCTCGGCTCCAGATTCAGCCAGCCGCCTTCGGTGTCGTACACCGGAATACGCCGTTGCGCGCCGCCTGCGGCAACATGCAACGGCAAGCCCGCTGCGCGGCAACGCAGATCCCACAGCGCAGTATCGATCACGCACAATGCAATACTCGTGATGGCGCCGATCGATGTCGCGTGCGTGAAGAAAAACAGATCCTTCCAGATCTCCTCGACCATCTCGGCATCTTTGCCGAGCAATCGCGGCGCGAGGTGATCGCGCAACAACGCCAGCACCGACGAGCCGCCGTTACCGATGGTGTAGGAATAGCCGGTGCCCTGCGAACCGTCGTCGCAGAAGATGCGCACCATCGGCGTCTCCTGCATGGAAAACGTCTGGATGGCGTCGCTGCGCGCGACTTTCGGTTTCAGGTCGACCTGAAATATTTCGACGCGCTCGATCTTCGCCACGTTGTATGTCCCCCTTGCCAGGATTATTTTTCGAATTGTTTGCGCAGAGCGAATGCGGAGCGAAGTGCTGCGGGTGTTGCCGCTGCCGGCGAACTACATCGCCTCGAAAATTCCAGCAGCACCCATGCCGGTGCCCACGCACATGGTGACCATGCCGTACTTCTGCTTGCGCACGCGCATGCCGTGCACCAGGGTCGCGACGCGGATCGCGCCGGTCGCGCCGAGCGGATGCCCGCGCGCAATCGCGCCGCCGATCGGGTTCACCTTCGACGGGTCCAGTCGCAGATCCTGGATGACCGCAAGGCTTTGGGCGGCGAACGCTTCGTTGAGCTCGATCCACTCCAGGTCGTCCTGTTGCAGACCGACTTGCTCGAGCACTTTCGGGATTGCGAATTTCGGCCCGATGCCCATGATGTCCGGCGGCACGCCGGCGACATTGAATCCGAGGAAGCGTGCGATCGGTTCGACGTTGTAGCGTCGCACCGCGGCTTCGGACAACAGCAGCACGGCGCCCGCGCCATCGGAAGTCTGCGAGCTGTTGCCCGCTGTGACCGAGCCATTGGCAGCGAACACCGGTTTCAATTTCGCGAGTACCTCCGGCGTCGTGCCCGGACGCGGCCCTTCGTCTGCAGACACGATACGCGTGCGATGCTCGATGTCCTGCTTCGATAGGTCCGGCACCTTCTCGTCGATCGTGTACGCGCTGATCTCGTCGTTGTAATCGCCGCTCGCAATTGCGGCGAGCGCTTTCTGATGGCTCTGCGCAGCAAACGCGTCCTGGTCTTCACGCGAGATGCGCCATTGCTGCGCGACGCGCTCGGCGGTGATGCCCATGCCGTAACCGATGGCAATATTCTCGTCGCCGTCGAAGATGCGCTCATTCATGGAAATCTTATTGCCGCCCATCGGAATCATGCTCATGCTCTCCGTCCCGCCGGCGATCATCACGTCGGCCTCGCCCAGCCGAATGCGGTCGGCAGCGAATGCCACCGCTTGTAATCCGGACGAGCAGAAACGATTGATTGTCAGTCCCGGCACGCGGTCCGGCATCCCCGCGAGCAGCAGAGCAACGCGTGCGACGTTCATCCCCTGCTCGCCTTCCGGCATGGCACAGCCGATGATCACGTCCTCGACGGCGCCCGGATCGACACTCGGCGCTTGCGCCAGCACGCGCTTCAACACGTGCACCAGCAGATCGTCCGGCCGGGTGTTGCGGAACATGCCGCGCGGTGCGCGTCCGACCGGTGTGCGCGTCGCCGCTACGATGTAGGCGTCTTGAATTTGCTTGGCCATAATTAACCTGGATTCGCTTGCAGTGGTTGAGCAGATTGGGGCGGTCGCCGCGAATTGCCATGCGGCGTCCCGTATGTCATCAGTTGCGCAACGGCTTCCCGGTCTTCAGCGTGTGCTCGACGCGTTCTTGCGTTTTTGCCGTGGCGATCAGCTCCATGAAGCACTGGCGCTCGAGATGCAGGTACCACGCTTCGTCCACCAAGCTGCCGGCTTCGACGTCGCCGCCGCACAGCACGTACGCAATCTTGCTGCTCACCAGAAAGTCGTGCTCGGAGATGTAGCCACCCGCCAGCATGTTGGCGAGGCTGGCTTTGATCGTCGCCAGTGCCGAGCGGCCCGCAGCGGGGATGTCGCGCGCTTTCAGCGGCGGGCGGTAGCCTGCATCCGCCAACGCGTTGACCTGCGCTTTCGCAATGAACAACAGCTCGGCACGGTTCATCGCAATGCAGTCGCCGGGCTTCAGATAGCCGAGCTCGCGCGCCTGCTCCGCCGACTTGCTCACAGTTGCCAGCGCGACGGTCTGAAAATACTGACGCAGGAACGGGAACGGATCGCCTCCGTTCGCATCCGCCGCAATGCGCAGTGCAATTTCTTTGCAGCCACCGCCCGCGGGCAGTAGTCCAACGCCCGCCTCTACCAATCCGACATAGCTCTCGAGCGCGGCAACAGTACGCGACGAATGCATCACGAACTCGCAGCCGCCGCCGAGCGCGATACCTTCGACTGCGGTAACGGTCGGCACCAGCGCATATTTCCACGCTTGCGTCGTCGCTTGAAAATGCGCGACGACGCGCTCGAGCTTTTCCAGTCGTCCTGTCATCACAGCATCGGCGACGTTGAGTGAGCGCGCCGCTTTCAAAACCATCGACTCTGCCTCGCGCCGCACTTTCTTCATCATCGATGCGAACGCGGACGGTTTGCCCTCGCTCTTGGGCTTCGACGGCGAACCGGAAAGATTGGCACCCACCGAAAACGGCGGTTCGGTCTGCCAGATCAGCACACCTTTGAAATTGCGCTCGGCCTCATCGATCGCCTGCATCACGCCGTCGAGCACGTCTTCGCCGATCGAGTGCATCTTGCTCTTGAAGCTGACGATGCCGATGTCGTCGCCGGTGTGCCACATGCGCACGGCATCGGTTTCGAACACCGTATGGCCGTAACTCGCCGGTTCGCCGACCAATCGATCGGGAAACAATTGGCGCCGATAGACCGGCAAGGTCGAGCGCGGGCGCAATGTGTTCGCGCTCGGACTGTACGAGCCGTCAGGCGTGTGGACGCCTTGCCGCTTCGGATCGAACACCCACGCGGGCAGCGGCGCGGTCGACATGGCTTTGCCTGCGGCGATGTCCTCGGCGATCCAGCCGGCGACGCGGCCCCAGCCGGCGGCCTGCCAGATCTCGAACGGCCCCTGATTCCAGCCGAAACCCCAGCGCACGGCGAAATCGAGATCGCGTGCGTTATCGGCGATCTCGGCGAGTTGATAGGCGCAGTAGTGCAGCATGTCGCGAATCGCCGCCCACAAAAACTGCGCATGCGGATGCGAGCTCTCGCGCAGTTTCTGAAAGCGCTCGGCGCCATCTTTGATCTTGAGAATTTCCACGACATGGCTGTCCGCCCCGCCCCCTGACAGCTTGCGTTCCTTAGTGTCGGGATCGAGCACGTGAATTTCCTTGCCGCGCTTCTCATAGACGCCGCGGCCGCTCTTCTGACCGAGCGATTTTTGCTCGAGCAGATGCTTGTACCAGGGCGGCAGCTCGAAATAGCGATGCCAGGGATCGTTCGGCAGTTGCTCCTGCATGGTCGTCACCACGTGCGCCAGCACATCGAGCCCGACCACGTCGGCGGTGCGATACGTCGCGCTCTTCGGGCGCCCGATCAGCGGGCCGGTCAGCGCATCCACGACATCGAACCCCAGCTTGTAACCCTGCGTGTGATGAAACGCGGCCAGAATGGAGAACACGCCGACCCGGTTGGCGATGAAATTGGGAGTGTCCTTCGCGCGTACGACGCCCTTGCCCACGGTCGTCGTGAGGAATGCTTCCAGGCGATCGAGCAGCTCCGGCTGCGTTTGCGCGCATGGAATAAGCTCGACCAGATACATGTAGCGCGGCGGATTGAAGAAGTGCACGCCGCAGAAACGCGCGCGCAGATTTTCCGGGAGTGCCTGCGCCAGCGCATTGATCGACAGACCCGACGTGTTGCTGGCGAATATCGCGTCGTCGGCCAGGTGCGGTACGACTTTCTCGTAGAGCGATCGTTTTAAATCCATGCGCTCGGCGATTGCCTCGATGATGAGATCGCATTCGCGCAGGCGTTCGAGGTCGTGCTCGTAGTTTGCCGGCTCGATCCGCACCGCCAGCGCTGCGGACGCGAGCGGATTCGGTTCCAGTTTTTTCAGACCCTCGATGGCTTTCTTCGCGTTGGCATTGACATCGCCTTCGCGCGCCGGCAGCTCGAACAGCAGCACGGGCACCCTGGCGTTGACGACATGTGCGGCGATCTGTGCGCCCATGACGCCGGCGCCCAGTATGGCGACCTTGCGGACTTGCAGTGGAGATGTAGGGCTCATGATGCAGCTTAAGACACTCGAGTGGAGCGGGAAGATCCCGCTCCGTATGTTGGCTCGGAAGCGATCGAGCTCAAAACTTGTAAGCGACTTGAACGCTCAGGATATCGACCGACGAATCGTAGGTGCCGTTTAGAGTACCCGCGCCGGGCTCCGTGTGATTGATGCTGCTCGACGGAATGAACAGGTGCGCATATCCGAAGTCGAGCGACGCGTTCGGAACGAAATACCAGCTCGCACCGACCGCAACCCAGGTGCGGTTGTTGTCGGGAATACGTGGGTTACGCAAAGTCGCGTCGCGCACCGGTGTCTGATCCCACGCGACACCGGAACGCAGCTTCCACTTGTCGTTGAGCTTGTAGTTCAATCCGAGTGAGAAGCGCCAAGTGTCGCGCCAGTTCTGCGGCGTGACGTTGTCCGGCGCACCGTTGTCGAACTTCACCCGTATCTCGTCGAACGTGCTCCAGTGGGTCCAGGTGATATCACCCATGAATTCCCATTTGTCGCTGTAAGTCTGAAACACGCTGACCGACGCGGAATCCGGAACGGTGAGGTCGGCCTGAGCACCGCTCGGGCGAAGCCGCGACGATGCGGCAGCCAGCGCGCTCGGAATGCCAGCGAAGCCGTTAGAACCCGCCAGCGTATAGTTGATGCGCGATCGATAGGTGACGCCGACACGCATGTCGGGCGCGATCTGAAACATCGCACCGGCATTAAAGCCGTAACCCCAATCATCCGCATCGAGCTCCTGAAAACCGTCTCGCGACTGCGGAACGCCGAGAACCGCGCCGACGTCGATGGCCTTGCTCAACGTCGCCTTCGCCTGCTGGATGTCGACGCCGAAACCGAGCGACACCATTTCGTTCACCTTCCACGCGATGCTCGGATTGA
>JBBRGM010000306.1:0-5916 GCA_038240725.1 Burkholderiales bacterium
GCCTGCACCTGCGCCGACGGTATTGACGTGAATCGTGCCGTCCGGCGCGACTTCCAGACCATCGGGTCCGCCTTCCGGAAACGCGATGTATGAAAGCGGCGCTTCTTTGCGGTCGGCGAGCGCATCGAGCGAAGTTATCGGGAACATGTAGACGCCACCGCCTTTAGTGACGATCGGAGGTGCGTAAACGCCGCCGCCGATACCGGTTTCCGCGACATAGAGATTGCCCTCCTTGTCGAACCCGAGCGCATTGGGCAGGGTGCCGATGACACCGCTTACTTTCTCAGCGGTAGAACCCGCGCCGAGCCCAATCTCGCCCAGGATTCTGCCGTCGTTGTTGAAGGCCAGAATCTTGGGACGTGCCAGCTTCGGATCCTTCACCTCTGTTCCATCGGCTTCGGCTAGCGGCGCGCCGACCAGCGCCAGGAAGATCGTGCCCTGAGGAAATTTCTTGGTACCGACCGTACTCACTGCCATGCCGAGCGGACCGGTAAGTCCGGTGATCAGCTTCTCCTTGGTCATCTTCAAGGTGCCGTCGGGCTGCACGGACAATTTGCTGATGTAGCCGCCTTTGCGGACGAAGTGAAAGCCTTTGTCCGGCATGCCGAGTTCAGCCGCGTTCGATATGAACACCGACTTGCCGTCGGCACTGAAGATCGAGCCTTCTGGATTGTCGAACGCTTTCAATACTTGAATGACTTGACCCTTCTGCGCATAGGGTTCCAGCGGGTCGGCTGCTTGAACCACGCCTGCTGCGATCAATGCGAGCGCCATCGTGGCGAGGCGCGTACGTACTGTTGTTTTAGTCACTGGTCTCTCCCGAAATGGATTGAATGGATTGGAATGGACATTGGACTGAGTTGCCACAGACACCCCGCGATACGAGGACCCTGCATTATGAACCCCTACAAAAAAAAGGCAGCGTCTTGGCAAACGCCGCCCTTTTAACTCGAAGGGGAACGAGATGTCGAGCGGCCTGGCTACAAGCTGCTCGACCGCACTCATTCCTTGGCGCTATGTTCTCGCGGATATAGCGCAGTTGTCAACCCCGAAGAATCACTGCATCGCGATTGCGCAGCAGGGCTTGCCGATGGCACCGATTCGGCTGTGGCGAAATGCGGGTCCTGGATGGATTTAGCAGGCGATTATTCGACGGCAGGAGATCCGGGTCAGACCGTGACGCACGCTGGTGTCAGGCGAATACAACGAGCGATCAATACAGCGGTACGAATGTCTCGATCTCGCGGCCATCGTGCCGGAAGCGAACGCGCTTCAATTCGACGCCGTACAGCGCATGCAGGTTCGCTTCGCTCATGACTTCGCCGGTCGGACCCACGACATGGTGTCCGCTTGCCATCATCAACAGGGTGACATCGGCCACCGCGTATGCGTGCTGCGGATGATGCGTGCTGAACACAATTGTGTGGCCTTGTTCGCGCGACAACTTGCGCATCAGCGAGAGAATCACGCCCTGATTGGCGAGATCCAGGGCGGAGCTCGGCTCATCGAGCACCAGACCTTGTGCTTCGGAGGCGAGTGCGCGCGCGAGCAAGACGAGCTGGCGCTGCCCGCCCGACATTGCGTCAAGCGGCCGGTGCGCGAGATGCGCGATGCCGAGTTGCTCGAGCGCCTGCATTGCCGCGGCCTCGTCGCGCCGCGCAGGCACGCGCAGCAGACCGACGTGACGCGCGCGTCCCATCAAAACCAGATCTACGGCGCGATAAGCAAACGTGGCCGCCATGGTTTGCGGGACCGAGCCCAGCGGCAAGCCGATTTCGGTGCGACCTTCGCGCGGTGTGACGGCGCCGAGAATCGTTCGCAACAGCGTAGTTTTGCCGCAACCGTTCGGTCCGAGCACGGCGAAGATCCGGCCGCGCTCGATCAGCGCGTCGCAGTGGCGAAAGATCCAGTCGCCCGGCGTAAACCAGTGACCGAGATCGTCGAGTCGAATCGCGCCGTCACTCATGCGTCCATCCGCGCGCTTGCGTTTTCCACAGCAGATAGCCGAAGATCGGCGTGCCGATCAGCGCGGTCAATATGCCGAGCGGAATCTCGTTTTGCGTGAGGCTACGCGCGCAGTCGTCGATGACCAGCAGGTAGATGCCGCCGAGCATTGCGGATGTGGGCAGCAGCACGCGATGATCCGGCCCCACCAGCATGCGCGCGAAGTGCGGCACGATGAGGCCGACCCAGCCGATGCCGCCGCTGACCGAGACTTGCGCGGCGACGATCAGCGCCACCGAAACCAGGACCAGCCAGCGTATCGCACTCACGTTGACGCCGAGCGCAGCAGCGTCTTCATCACCGAGCGAGAGCAGATTAATGCGCCAGCGCAGCAGCAACAGCAATCCGCCTGCGAATAGCGTCGGGATCGCGAGTACGAGCACACGCTGATAATCCGCGCCGGAAAAACTGCCAAGCAGCCAGAACACGATGCCCGGTAGTTTCTGCTGCGGATCTGCCGCGTATTGAGCGATGCCGACGAGCGCACCGAAGAACGCCCCGGTGATCACGCCCGCAAGCACCAGCGACAACACCGCGGACTTGCCCGCGAGGCGGCTCAGCAAAAATACGATGACCAGCGCGGCGATGCCGAACGCAAGTGCGCCGCCGATCACGCCGGCGATCGATGCGCCGAGCAGGATCGCGAGCGCGCCGCCGAAGGACGCGCCGCTGGAGATGCCGAGAATTTCCGGTCCGACGAGCGGATTGCGGAACACACCTTGCAACGCCGCGCCGCTGATTGCGAGCGCGACGCCGGCGATCATCGCGAGCAAAACGCGCGGCGCCCGGACGAGCTCGACGACGGTTTGTTCGGTCTGGCTCCAGTGCACGTCGAGCGGGAAAACATGTGCAAGAACGATCCCGCAGATCGTCCGCAGCGGGATTGGATAGCGGCCGATGCACAGCGACGCGATGGCTACCGCGGCGAGCAGTGCGATCAGAAGAAACATCGCAGCCGCGGTTCGCTGTCTCGAGGCGTGCAAGCCCTGCGGCGGCCGCTCGCTGCTGCTCGACAACGGATCAGTCACGCTCGAGCGCAGGGATCGCGTCCGTGCAGTTTGCGGCGCGAGGCGCGTTCCCGCCGTTGCTCCGTACAGCCGCAACGCCGAAGGCCGATGCAGCGCTGCCGGCCGGTACGATAAATTCTCGTCGAGTGGGAAAACATGTGGATGCGATCGTTGAAACGATCCGGATAATACGCTGGCGCGACGCAGGACGAGTTGTCAATGCGCGACGCGCTGCGAGCTGCGAGCTGAACCGCGCGGATTCGCACCCGCGTTGTCGCCACGGTAGAACAGGCGACGCTCGATCGGGCGTTGTTGTCGCATGCGCGCTACGCGCGAAGAAGAATGCGGACAAAAACCGCAGATCCGGACAAACCCTCGTACAATTGCGCTCGCCCAACGCCCCGGCCCGCTTTTAGAAGCGTCCGGGCACCCAGTCGATTACGAGAAATGGCCAGGACACCAACCCATGTGCTGAGGCGAATCGCCGTCAGAACATACATTGCGACGCACCTGCTGCGCGTCGCGTTCTGGTACCGGGTTTTCGGGATTGCATACGTCAGCAGGGAGCTCGGCAGATGTTCGGGCCTTCTCGTTCCTATGCTGCTCAGAAAATACGGTGCGAACATCGGCACCGGCGTCAATTTCAAGGACGTCGTCCTGATCGACAACGCTGAGGGCGATCGCGACGCGAAAGGAGATTTTTCCAATCTGACGATCGGCGATAACTGCTACGTCGGCAAAGCTGTTTTCTTCGATTTGCCCGATCGCGTCGACATTCAACCGGACTGCGCGATTTCAGCGCGCGTGATGTTCATTACGCATGCGGACTGCGGCGATCGGCCGATGGCGAAATGGTACCCGCGGCGCCGGCGCAAGATCACGATCGGCAGAGGTTGCTGGATCGGTGTCGGCGCAGTGATTCTCGATGGCGTCACGCTGGGCGATCACTGCGTGGTCGCCGCCGGTTCGGTGGTCAGCGAGAGCTTCGGCGCTTACAGCGTCGTGGCCGGCGCGCCGGCGCGGCTGGTCAAGCAACTGAGTCAGCCGCCGATACCTGCAGAAACGCATGATTAACCGCTTTGCAGATCGCGCGATTCTTCTGCGCGCGGCGTGTCGCGCGTGTTCGTTCGACGCGAGACACCTGCGCGCATCTCGATCTTCGCTGCTCGGCACCGCCGGTGCGATCGCTATCGGTCCGGAGCATCAAGCTCTTGCCGGTAGAACCGAACAATTCAGGAATGGTACATGTTCAACGTAGCAAATTCCAAATCGCACAACCTGCTGGTCGAATGGATCGTTCAGAGCGCGCTCGCTAAAAAAGGCAAGCAGTACCTAAGAGGACGCATGATCGACATCGGCTGCGGCATCAAGCCGTATAAACCGCTGCTCAAAGATTTCGTCAGCGAACACGTCGGCGTGGATCACGAAGCGACGTTCCACGACCAGTCGAATATCGATCTGTACGGCACCGCGTATGCAATCCCGGCGGAAGACGACTCGTTCGACTCGGCGTTGTGCACCGCTGTGCTGGAGCACCTCGAGGAACCGGAGATGGCGATCCGCGAATGCTATCGCGTGCTCAAACCTGGCGGCATAGCAATCTACTGCGTGCCATTCATATGGCATTTGCACGAAGAGCCGCGCGACTTTTATCGCTACAGCAAATACGGCCTGCGTTATCTATTCGAGAAGGCCAATTTCGAGATCGTCGAGATGAACGCGCTGTCGGGATTCTGGGTGACCTTCGGCCAGTTGTTCGTCTACAAGCTGATGATCTTCAATCGCGGCCCGTTTCGATGGTTCAAGATCTACGACGGCGTCGCGCTGCTCATCCAAGCGATCGCCTTCGGCCTCGATCGCATCGACCGAGCGGAACAGTGGACTTGGATGTACATGGTGGTGGCGAGAAAGCCGGCGAAGACGTAACGGCGTGCGCGGCTCTTCAGTTGTTCACTGCCGACCACCGAATGCCAGCGCAATGTATTCGCGCACGTGGCGCTGCAGGAGCCAGGCGGCCAAGCCGAAGAACGTTGCAGCGCCTGCCGCCACTTCAATCGTCAGTGCCAGTACGCCCTGTGTCGCGTGCAGATTCCGTTCAATTGCCAGCACAGCGCCGCACATTGCCGCGGCGAGCAGAAAACTGCGCAGGATCGCCCAGACGTAGTCTCTGAAACAAGCGCCGAGAATGGGTTTCACCAGGAAATGGTAGTTGAGCGGATACAGAAACAGTTGGAGCGCCAGCAGCGATATGGCGACGCCTTGCGCGCCCCCCCAGTACGCCCCGGCGAGCAGGGCGGGCACGTGCAACGCCAGATGAAGAATGTTCCAGTAAAAACCCCAATCGGCACGTCCCCGCGAAAGCAGCAGGGCGCCGACCGGATTGCCCGTAGCACGCAGCAGACTGACCAGCGCAAGTATCTGCACCAGAGGTATCGCGGGCTCCCAAGTTTTGCCGAATGCGACAGGCATCAGAGTCGGCGCAACGGCTGCCAAGCCTAGCAATAGAGGGAAATTAACGAACGCGATGACCTCGAGCAACTTCAAATAGCCACGCCGCAGCAACGCGGCATCGTCCCCTACCTTGGAGAACACCGGAAAAGCCACCCGGGTGAAGATGCCATTGACCCGAGCGATCGGCACGATGGCCAAATTGAACGCGAGGCTATAGAAACCCAACCCCTGCGCGCCGAGCAGTGAGCCGATGATGATCTGGTCCATGCGCTCGCTGAAGAAATTGATACTGCGCTCGCCCATCTGATAAAAACCGAAACCCAGGAAGCCACGCAGGTCGCGCCGATCCCAGTGCAGGGAAGGTCGCCCGTCACTCCACTTGGCTGCCACCAGCGATAGGGATTTCATCGTGGCGTAGGCCAGTTGCGCCCACACCAGCGAATACACCCCTTTG
>JBBRGM010000307.1:0-5844 GCA_038240725.1 Burkholderiales bacterium
GCCTGACAAAATAGCGCGAAGCCGAGGTTCTTTTCGAAGTCCGGAAGAATATGCGCGGCGTACTGTCCGTAATCCACTTCGCCTTCCAGGATTTTTCCCTTGCACGATCCGCATGCGCCGTTGCGGCAGCCGTAGGGCAGGATGATGCCGTTGCGCATCGCCGCTTCGAGGACGGTTTCTCCCTCGATTGCAGTGAAGTTGCGATCGCTCGGCTTGATGGTGACCTGAAACGGCATGCCCTACCCCTCCATCCGATGCGCTGAGGGAATCGCTTCAGCCGCAGCGGTAAATTTCCAGTCCCCGGGGAACGATCCCCGGTCGCGGCAGCATGAGGCGTCCGCGAGTTCAACTAATATAGCGGGATGCGAAGACTTTTGATTATCGGCTGCGGGGATGTGGCACTGCGAATGGTGCGGCTGTTGCGCGGACGCTATCGTTTGTACGCGCTGTCTCACTCCACTGAGCGCCACGCACTGCTGCGCGGACGCGGGATCATTCCATTGCCAGGCGATCTCGATCGACCGACTACGCTTTCGCGTCTGGCCGGACTCCCGCACGACATCGTGCATTCTGCACCGCCGCCAGCGACGGGCTCGCGCGATTCGCGAACAAAAAACCTGATCCGCGCGCTCAGAAGGAGCGAGAGCTTACCACAACGACTTGTCTACATCAGTACCAGCGGCGTCTATGGCGACTGCGCCGGCGCAGTGGTGGAAGAGCATCGCACATTGAATCCGGAAAGCGATCGCGGACGACGCCGGGTCGATGCGGAAACGCAGCTGCGCGAGTGGGGCAAAGTCAGCGGCGTTAACGTGGTCATCCTGCGCGTGCCGGGAATTTACGCCGGCGATCGATTGCCGCTCGAGCGCGTTCGCGCAGGCGTGCCCGTGCTGCACCGATCGGAAGATAGCTATACCAATCACATTCACGCCGACGATCTCGCACGCATTGCACTGATTGCGTTGTATCGAGGCCGCAATGGACGTGCCTACAACGCGTCCGACGGATCTTGGCTCAAGATGGGCGATTACTTCGATCTGATTGCGGAGCGGTTTGGACTTACGAAACCGCCGCGCATCGCGCGCGAAGAAGCGGCAAGCCGGTTATCGGCAGCTTCGCTGTCATTCATGCGCGAGTCGCGGAGGCTATCGAACCGGAGACTGCGCGAGGAGCTGCGCGTGCGGCTGCAGTATCCGTCGGTCACGCAAGGATTGGCGCTGCCGGCGGCCTCTGGTGAGCACTCGGTTTAACCGCGATGCATGGCAATCTAGGAAGTGCTTTGCTGCGCATACCTATTTCATTCCCAACTCGAATTGCCGTACAAAACCGCACATGAAGGACGCGCTTATCGTCATTACTACACTGCCGGATCGAGAATCCGCTCGTAATCTCGCATCAGGTCTGGTGAGCGCGCGTCTGGCTGCTTGCGTGAATATGCTTGGCGACTGCGAATCGATCTACCGTTGGAACGGTGTGGTCGAATCCGCAGCAGAAGTCGTGTTGTTGATCAAGACTCAAGCGGCACTCTATCCAGCCGTGGAACGGTATATCCTGGATAATCATCCATACCAGTTGCCGGAGGTGATTGCGATTTCGCCGGCAAGCGGCTCACCGGCTTATCTGCAGTGGATACTCAACGAAACTCGAGCTCGACGCGACATCACTCCGTGAACACAAGTCTCAAACGAGCATTCCTGCGATTTCGCATCATCGGCGCTGCATTGTGCATCGCGCTGCCGATGACGGTTGTTGCGGCCGACGAGGCACCCAAAGCATCGAGCGACAGCGCGACAAGCCCGCTGGCGAAGCTGAAGAGTCTCGCGAAATCCGCTCAGACGGACGAAGATTTTTTGCCGGCAGACAAAGCGTTTCGCGTCGACGTGAAAGTCAGGGATGCACAAACCGTCGTCGCCGATTTCACCACGGCGGAAACCTACTACCTCTATCGCGACAAGGTCAGCTTCAACGTTCCGAAGTCGGCGAATGTCTCCATCGCCAAGGTCGATCTTCCGCGCGGCGAGATGAAATCGGATCCGAATTTCGGCGATACCGAGGTTTTCCATCATCCGTTCCAGGCGATCATCACGCTGAATCGCGGCGCGAGCAAAGCGGCAACCTCGGTCGCGGTAGAAGCGCACTATCAAGGCTGCAGCGAAAAAGGCTTGTGCTATCCGCCGGTAAAGAAGTCGTTCGATCTGCAACTCATCGCGTTGGGCGCGGACGGTGCCGCAAGTGCGCAATCCGCGCAGACCGAGCAGCGAGCAACTGCAGAATCGGCACCCGTCGTGCCGGCCGGCACTGACACGTCTGGCGCCGGCAAAGCCGCGCCGGAGTCGGACTCTTCCAAAGTAGCGGGCATCTTCAAGTCCGGCAGCTTCTGGGTGGTGGTCGCCAGCTTCTTCGGGTTTGGCTTGCTGCTGTCGTTCACGCCGTGCGTATTTCCGATGATCCCGATTCTGTCGGGGATCATCGTCGGCCAAGGCACGCAACTGACTAAACAGCGAGCTTTCGCGTTTTCTGCGATCTACGTTCTCGGTATGGCGATCACCTACGCACTCGCGGGTGTCGGCGCCGGACTGTCGGGAACGCTGTTGTCCAACGCGCTACAAAATAAATGGGTGCTCGGTACCTTCGCGCTGGTGTTCGTCGCGCTGTCGTTTTCCATGTTCGGGTTCTACGACCTACAGCTGCCGAGCTCGCTGCAGAGCAAGCTGACCGAGACGTCCAACAAAGCGAAAGGCGGGACATTGTGGGGCGTGTTCATCATGGGCGTGCTCTCCGCGTTGATCGTCGGACCGTGCGTAGCTGCACCGCTCGCCGGAGCGCTGTTGTATATCGGACAAACGCATAACGTCGCGCTCGGCGGCTCGGCGCTGTTCGCCATGGCGCTGGGCATGGGCGTGCCGCTGCTTGCGGTCGGCATGTCCGCAGGCGCGCTCTTGCCCCGCGCGGGTGGCTGGATGCAGAGCGTGAAAAATCTTTTCGGCGTGCTGCTGCTCGGACTGGCGATCTGGATCATCTCGCCGGTCATTGCCGACAGCGTGCACATGCTTCTGTGGGCCGGTCTGCTGATCGTGTCGGCGATTTATCTTCACGCGATCGATCCACTGCCGGCAAATGCGTCGGGTTATCGCAAGCTGTGGAAAGGCGTCGGCGTGATTTTGCTGTTGCTGGGAAGCGCGCTGCTCATCGGCGCGATGTCGGGAGGCCGAGATATCTTGCAGCCTCTGGGCGGGTTGCGTGCGAGCGCCGGAACGATCGCGGACGCGGCGCCGCATACACGCTTCGAACGCATCGCATCGGTGGCTGAGCTCGATCAGCGTATCGCGGCCGCTGGCGGTAAACCGGTGATGTTGGATTTCTACGCCGACTGGTGTGTGTCCTGCAAGGAGATGGAGCGCTTCACCTTTGCCGACCCTGCCGTGAAAGCGCAGATGAGTAAGATGCTGCTCCTGCAAGCCGATGTCACCGCAAATTCCGAAAACGACGCGCAGCTGTTGAAGCGATTCGGCTTGTTCGGTCCACCCGGAATCCTGTTTTTTGCTGCTGACGGCAAAGAATTGCAGGACGTACGCGTGATCGGCTTTCAGCCGGCAGACAAATTTCAAGCTTCGCTCAACGAAGTATTGCAGCCGAGATGACTAACAAGAAACAGGTCGTTCTGCTGGGGTTGGTGGCGGCGATCGCGGCAACCATCGGCGTCGTCTCGCAACGGGCGACGCAACCCGAAGACACGGATCTCTCGGCTATCGCGCCGGCTGCTGCCGCGTCCCCCGTGCTGATGGCAGCGCGATTTCCCGACATCGACGGTAAGCCGCAGGCTTTGGAACAATGGCGAGGCAAGGTGCTCGTGGTGAATTTCTGGGCCACCTGGTGCGGCCCCTGCCGGAAGGAAATCCCCGAGTTCATCAAGGCGCAGACCGAGCTTGGCGGCAAAGGGCTGCAGATCGTCGGCATTGCCATCGACGCGAACGATAAGGTAAAGCCCTATGCGGCACAGATGAAGATGAATTACCCGGTCCTCGTCGGCGAAGCTGACGCGATCGAGGTCGCACGGCAAGCCGGGGATCAGCTCGGCGGCCTGCCCTTCACGGTGATCATAGATCGGCAAGGCCAGGCGATCAAAAGCCATCTCGGGCCGCTAGATAAGAAAAAGCTGGAAGCGATCGTGCTGCCCCTGCTCTAGCGGTTTCGCTGGATGCATCGTCGCGGGCGTTGGAAATGACGGTGTGTGGGGGCTGTGTGGAGCGCCTATGTTGAATGCCTGCTATCCTTCGGTACCTGTTGTCGCTTATCAGCGTCGCCCAATAATCAACACCTGCCGGGCACCGAACCGCTAAGCAACTTCCCCTAACGTCCGTAATAAAATAGACAACGCGGCGCTAGCTGCGGCAAACTCGCACGTCATGAGTAGTCCACCGACGACCACAGAACCCAAATCGAGCCGTATTCTCGTTCTCCACGGCCCCAATTTGAACCTGCTCGGAACGCGCGAGCCGGGAATTTATGGTTCGGATACCCTGAGCGAGATCAATAGCAGGCTCGAAGCGAAAGCGCGGACAGCAGGCGCATTGCTGTCGAGCTTCCAGAGCAACACCGAAGGCGAGCTGGTGGGCCGCGTCCAGCAGGCAGCGCACGACGGGACGGGGTTTATCATCATCAATCCCGCTGCGTTCACGCATACGAGCGTTGCGCTGCGAGACGCGCTCGCGGCGGTGAAGCTGCCGTTTATCGAGGTGCATCTATCGAACGTGTTTGCGCGCGAAGCGTTCCGACATCATTCGTATTTCTCCGATCTCGCCGTTGGTGTCGTTTGCGGCCTCGGGGCGCGCGGCTATGAGCTGGCATTGGAATACGCATTGACCGCTGGCGGGAGGGTCTAACCGTGGATCTGAGAAAACTAAAAAAACTGATCGATCTAGTGCAGGAATCGGGAATCGCCGAGATGGAGATCACCGAAGGCGAGGAGAAAGTCCGCATCACCAGGGTCGCCGCGGGTGGTCAAACGACGACGGTGATGCACATGCCGCAGCAGGGGCAGTTGCCGGTTACCGCGTTGGCAACGCCGATCGCCAGCCCGGCCATCCCGGAATTACCGGCCGCGGTCGAAGGCCACGTCGTCAAGTCGCCGATGGTCGGGACGTTCTACCGCGCAGCGACGCCCGGCGCTAAAGCGTTTGTCGACATCGGAGATCACGTCAGCACCGGCGATACGCTATGCATCATCGAAGCGATGAAGCTCCTCAACGAAATCGAAGCGGATCAGGGCGGCACCGTAAGGGAAGTCTATGTTGAAAATGGACAACCGGTCGAATATGGGGAGCCGTTGTTCCTTGTCGTCTAGCCCCCTTGCATCTACTCAGCAGCCCTCGTGTTCGAAAAAATCCTGATCGCTAATCGCGGCGAGATCGCACTGCGCGTGCAACGCGCCTGTCGCGAGCTCGGTGTGAAGACCGTCGCCGTTCACTCGGAAGCCGATGCCGATGCCAAGTACGTCCGGCTCGCGGATGAGTCCGTTTGTATCGGCCCGGCACCGTCCGGCCAAAGTTATCTGAACATTCCGGCGATCATCAGCGCGGCGGAGGTCACCGACGCAGAAGCGATCCATCCGGGCTACGGCTTTCTGTCCGAAAACGCCGACTTCGCCGAGCGGGTCGAGAAAAGCGGTTTCGTGTTCATCGGCCCGCGCCCGGAAACGATACGATTGATGGGCGATAAGGTCAGCGCGAAGAATGCGATGGTGAAGGCCTGTGTGCCGGTCGTCCCAGGCTCCGACGGTGCGATGCCCGAATCGCCGGACGAAATCATCAAGCTTGCGCGGACGATCGGTTATCCCGTGATAGT
>JBBRGM010000308.1:0-5811 GCA_038240725.1 Burkholderiales bacterium
AATGCGGAACGCGCGCTAGGATGGATTGACGCTCGGTGTCGCCCATCAACACTATGGACGGGTCCGCGCCGCCGTGTGCAAGCTCGCGGTGAAAGTGGTGGAGGCCCTCGGCGGTGGTCATGCTGGTGTAGCGGCCGGAGCCTTTCGTGCGCGAAGAGGTCAATGGATGCGCTTCGACCATGCCGACTTCGCCCCACACGGTCCAGCAGATTGTAAATTCTCGTTGTCCGGTAGTTTGGCTTGCGTAGTCCGATGCAGTGCTGAAGAAATCATTGGCCGCGGCGTAGTCGAGCTCGCCGACTTGTCCGGTGAAGCCGACGAACGATCCGAAATTGCACCATAGGCGAGTCGCGTGCGTTCGCAGTGCGTGGCGCAGATTCTGATAGCCCAACACCTTGAGATCGCGCACGGCGCGGAAGGTATCCAGGCTTTTCATCGGGATCGATGAGGAGCGGTTGATCCCTGCTGCGTTGATGACCAGATCGATCGGACGGTTAGCGGGCAACATCACATTTACGGCTTCGCCGAGGCCATCGCGGTCAAGAACGCTGCACGAGCGGTAATGCACTTTGCCGGCACCGCACATCTGCTCAATCTCATCGAGGTTGCGACGCGCGTTGCGCGCATTCGTCATGCGGTCGAACTCTTCGTTCAGCGCGGGGATCGACAGCGTTGCATTCTCAGCTTTGCGTTGGCGCAGAAAATCCGACCGCGTGAGTGTCGCAATGCCGCGGGCAGCAGCGTCGGCGTAGCCGCTGAGATCGTTGCTGCCGATTATGTAGATCTGCGGTCGATAGCGGCGCGCGAGATCTTTTAGAATCTCGGCTGAAATCCCGCGCGCACCGCCGATGGCGAGCACGACGGAGTTCTCATTCAACGGCGCTTGCGCGTCGGTGGATGTCGACTGTGCTTCGCGAACGCGTATGCTGACGCGGCGCCCGCCATCATACCCAACGACCGCCATCAGACGTGCGGCCGACGATTCTTTTTGGGCTTCGCTCGCGCCCTGATTCGGATCTCGGCTACTGGTAAAAACGCCATACGTAAGCGCCTCGCCAAGCTCGAGCCAGGAGCTCTTCACCATGCCGGTGAACATTCCCGCAAATGGATGTAGCGTTCCCGCGTTCCACGCGCCGAGGAACAACGACACGAAGGAAGCTTCTGGACGAGCGAGCTGCTCGTACAACGCCTTCAGCGCAAGGAACGTCAGGTCCGACAGTGCCATCAATTCGGCTGCCGGTGTCGCAAGCGCGCCCGTGCGCGGCGCCGACGATTCCAGGTCGGTCAGCACGCGCAGGTGTGCGTACGCGCCGGGCCCAAGGAGGCGGCTAACCACATCGAACCTGAGGTCGCTCACATGATGCCAGCCGGTGCGTGCTTGCGGCAGAGGTGCTGTGGACAATACGACTAAGTCTTCAGGCAGATCACCGAGCGCCTCGACAAGTGCAGGCGCATCGGTGACGATAACGCAAGCGGGAGGCAGCCATGCGGTGCACGGCCTGCACACTTCGAACGGCTCGTTGCTCCAATATGGAATCATACGAACCAAATCGAGCGCGGTCGACGACGGAACTGGCTGCGGGTCGGCGAGTGCGCGCCGCTCGACGCGGGCCAGTGCGGCAGGCCCGGCCGAAAGAGAACCTCTGCGATCTTTCCGGTGCAGTGGCGTAGCGGAACCCGCACCTGCATACGCGGAAGAATCGCGGCTCGGCCGCTCCAGCCGCAGCTCGCGGTCTTGGCTGCCGATTCCCGTACGGCAGCGAACGATCGTCGCGTCGTCGCTGGAATGCAGCGCGCGTAAGATCGCCCAGCCCGCGTCGGCGCCCATGTAGTTGAAACGCGCTACGTCAGACGGGTTGGAAATACCGCAACCAATTGCCGGCAACGTCGACGCGCCATCACGCGCAGGCGCTGCGTCCACGTAGGCAAGGACGGGCAGCGACTGCGCGCGCGCCGTGCTCTCTCGCGTAATGGCGAACAAAAATGCGCCCTCTCCAGGCGCCATGCGCTCGTCTACGCCCAGGCCGCGCAACGTATCGGCTGCTTCCCAGCCACTGTTACCGTTAATTCCACCAACGATCGCGAGATCCAGCTCGCCGCTGTGCAAATAACGAGCGCCGAGCTCGAAAGAGACTAGCGTAGAGGCAAAACCCGCATCGCATGCGAGCGTCAGGCCTTTCAAATCAAAAAAATTCGCGACACGCGCTGGTATGACATTGGGCATCAAACCAGGGAACGAGTCCTCATTCGCTGGGGGGACGAGCTGTTTGATATCAGCGCGCAACTGAGCGAACGCTTCTTCGAAGTTTGCCGAATTAGCGATGGCGCTGTCAGCCTTCAGGCCCTGATAGACCTCGTCGAGATAGCAACGGTGGCCGTACAGAATCGCCTGTCGCGTTTTCCCCATATGTCCGAGGAATACGCCGGCGGTCTCGCGTGTCTGCTCCCAGAATGCCGGCAATCGCTCCTTCAGCGATTGCGCGCATGCGAGAATCATCAGTTGCGAGCGATCAACCGTGCGGACAGTCTTCGGCGGCATGCGAACGCGTTCGAACGCGGGCGGCGGATAGAGCGAGCCGAATGACGAAGCCGGGCCGACGCCGCCGCGCAGCCATTGTTCGATCGAGTCGGGGGATTCCAGGCCCGGCACGTACGCCGACCACGCCACCAGCGCGATTCGTTCGCGGTAAGGGCGCACCGGCGCGGGTGTTGCCGGAACGAGCGCGTCATACTCGCTGACCAATACGTGCGCGTTGGTGCCGCCGAAGCCGAAGCTCGAGATCGCAGCATGACGTGGTTTGCCGTTTCTCACCCAGGGCTGCGCTGTCGTCGGAATCGTTATCGACGAATCGGCAATCGGGAAACCGGCCGGCGGCGAGGAAAACCGATGTTGCGGCGGTATCGCGTTTTTCTCGAACGCGAGCGCCGCCTGAATCAACGATGCTACGCCGGCCTCCCAGCCGGTATGTCCGATCACCGACTTGTTCGACGTCACGAGCAACTTGCGCCCATTGGAAAACGCGCTGCGTAGCGATTCGAGCTCGGTTCTATCGCCGGCAGGCGTTCCCGTCGCGTGCGCAAGAACCCAATCGACCTGCGCGCCTTGATAGCCGGGATGTGCATGCGCGCGACGCAATGCGAGACGCTGCCCTTCCAACGCGGGCGCGTAGATGGCTTTGCCTTTGCCATCAGCTGATGATGCACATGCTTTGATCACGCCCCAGATGCGATCGCCATCCCGTTGCGCGCGCGCTAGACGTTTGAGTACCACAACGCCGGCGCCATCCGAGAAAAGAACGCCGTCGCTGTCCTTGTCGAGCGAACGAACCGCGCTACCGCGCGCCAATCCGCCCAGCTTCGAGAACAGCACGCCGTTGAGCGGTGCGAGCGCAAATGCGCCACCGCACACGGCGACGTCGCACTTACCCATGATCAGGCCTTTGACGCCGATGTCGACCGCATATAGGGACGACGAGCAAGCCGTGTCGACCATTAGCAGCTCGCTGTCGGCGGGCAGAATGCCTTGCATCGCTTTGCGTCCCGACACATCGGGCAGGAACGCAGCGGGCGATACTGCACCCGCGCCGTAGCGCGTTTGAAGGCTATCTACGATGCGTTCTGCCAGCGGTTCGTTCTGCGCCGAACTGCCGGGCATGCCGGCTAAGATTTCGCGGAACCGATGACCGAGGCCGCGAGCGACATACGATTCTTCGAGACATTGATTGCCGTCAGGTGTGTATCCGACAATGAACGAAACGCGATCGTTTGGTTTTTGCTGAACGCCGTGCATGGCTTGCTGAAGAGAATGCCGCAACCAGCGTACCGAACCGTCTTCCAGTTCATCAGTCGTGCTTGCTGTCGCCGCAAGCGGTGACGCGCCTTTCACGAATGCGCTGTACAAGGAATATGTTTTGTCTTCAGCGCTCGGCTGTGCGGCATGAAAATTCTCGCCGTTCCAGCGATCGCTCGGCACCTTCTCAAACAGATCGGGGCCTTGCATCAGATTGTCCCAGAACTGGCCGGGATCCCACGCACCCGGCAGCGCCACGCCCATGCCAACAATGGCGATGTCTTCGCTCTCCAGCGCGTCAGTTGAAATCAGCTGACTCTCCGCGATGTGGCTGGACGCCGTGGAGCCGTCAATCAGCACCAGGCCGCGTCGTGAAGAAACCGCAGATGCGTCGCGCGCGAGCCGAGGCTGTTCTTCCGCTGAAATAGCGACGATGGGCGCGGCCTTTTTCTCCCCACTTACGGCGATGCCGGCAATTTGTTCGGGCGCTGCACTCACCGGCAACGGCGCGGACGGTCCGACGAATGCCGAAGTACCGAGCGACATCCCGCCATCGGCCAGGATCGTCTGACCGACGATCCAGCGCGACGCATCCGAAGTCAGGAACATCACAACGTCCGCGAGGTCGTTCGGTGTGGCGACTCTGCCGAGCGGCGTGCTTTCCACGATGCGCTGACGCATCTTGGCGTGATCAGGGAAGTGCTGCACGACATCAGTGTCGACCAATCCTGCAGACGCGCCATTCACGCGAATGTTGAGCGAGGCGTATTCCGCAGCTAGATAACGTGTCAACGCTTCGAGCGCTGCCTTCGATGTGCCCACGACGGTGTAGTTGGGTACTGCAAGGCTTGCTCCGATCGACGAGAGGTTGACGATGGTGCCGCCTCCACGCTTCGCCATCAGGACCGATGCATGTCTCGCACACCAGAAGGCGCCTTTCAGGTTCGTACCCAGTGCTCGGTCGAAATACTCTTCGGTCACCTGGTCCATCGGCACCATGGCGCCGGCCGCGGCGTTGTTGATCAGAATGTCGAGATGACCGTGGCGCTGTGCGATATCGGCGAACATGCGTGCGACCTGATCTTCGCGCGAGACGGATGCGCGCAGGATCTCCACGGTCGCTCCGGTAGCGGCAAGCTCGTCGCGCGTGCGTTTTGCCTCTTCCAGAGAGTGGAAGAAATTTACGATCACGTGCGCGCCGCGAGCCGCGAGTTTCGTCGCGATAACTTTGCCGATGCCCTTGGCGCCGCCAGTTACCAGCGCGAGCTTTCCCTTGAGATCATTCATCTCGATCTTTTCCTAACGAACGACGGTGGACATTTCTAATGAGCGCGATTAGCCCACTGCAAAGGCAGGGGAGCGTTGCGCGACGCCTTGACTTGCTGATAAGGCTTCGTAGACGAAGTCAGTAATCTTGCGCAGCGTGCCGTAATCACTCAGTCGAAAGCTCTCCGGACGCGGCGGCAGCTCGTACTGTGCTTCCAGTTTGCCAAGCAGCTCCATCTGCTTCACCGAATCGATTCCCAACTCGGCTTCCAGTGCAACCTCTTCAGTGAACACTTCCGGCGGATATTCCATCGCTTGCGCGAAGAGCGCGACGATTTGCGACTGCAATTCTTCCCGCGAGAGCACAGGCGAATTGACTTCGTTGGCGGCGCTGACTAACGGACGCGTAGCCGCAGTATGTTCGCGCAGCTCCGTACTCACTGCGACGTTCGGTTGACCGCTTGTTATCGATGCGCCATGGACGAAATCAGTGATCTTACGAAGCGTGCCATAGTCGCTCAGGCGAAATGTCTCGGGGCGTGCCGGCAGGTGGAACTGTGCTTCGAGCTTGCCCAGCAGCTCCATTTGTTTTACGGAATCGATTCCGAGCTCAGCCTCGAGCGCGACGTCTTCAGCAAATACCTCGGGTGGATATTCCATCGCCTGCGCAAACAACGCGACGATTTGTTCCTGCAGCGCTGCTCGCGTCATGCGAGCAGCGCTCTTCGTCACGCCGGCAGCGGCCATCTCGTTAG
>JBBRGM010000309.1:0-5779 GCA_038240725.1 Burkholderiales bacterium
GGCGTTCGGCACCGGCAGCCACCCGACGACCTGGCAGTGCCTGCGCTGGCTGGACGAACATCTTGCGATCGCCGCGTCGGTCCTGGACTACGGCTGCGGCAGCGGTATTCTCGCAATCGCCGCGAAGAGGTTGGGCGCAGCTCAGGTGATCGGAATCGATGTCGATAAGAATGCTATCGCGGCCGGTCGCGAAAACGCCGCGAGAAACCAGGCGGCGGCATTATTCTCCACGCCGGAATACCTGACTGATCAGACCTTCGACGTGGTGATTGCGAACATTCTCGCCAACCCTTTGCGCGTGCTCGCGCCGCTGCTCGCGCGGCGCACGCGCATCGGCGGGCAGATTTGCCTTGCCGGTATCCTCGACGCGCAGGCGGTGTCAGTGCAGGAGGCGTACTCTGCATGGTTCGAATTGATCACGCTCTATCCTCGCGACGGCTGGACCTGTCTGGCAGGTGTGCGAACGCGCTAGCGCGTTGGTGGTCTTTCCTATCAAGAGCAGTGCCCCGATGACTAGCACTTCTTCGAATCGACCTACGGCAGATCCGGTATGAGCATGTACACGCGCTGCCCGCATTGCGAAACCCATTTTCGCGTGACGCGAGAGCAGCTGCAGGCGTCCAGCGGACAGGTTCGCTGCGGTCGCTGCCAGGAGGTGTTCGATGCATTCGCGACATTGGCTGCACAGTTGCCGCCAGCGCCGCCGAAAGCGCCGGCAGTTAGACCGCCGCCAGCAATCCTTCCCGAAGTAAAAATCCCCGACGCAAGCGTTCGCGACCCAAGAGTTCTAGACGTAAGAGTTGCGGAAGTAGCAATCGCTGAAGTAGAAGTCCCAGAAGCAAAAATCCCGGAACCAAGAATCCCGGAACCAAGAATCCCAGAACCAAGAATCCCAGAACCAAGAACTCAAGAACCAAGGGTTTCGGAGCCGACAATCTCGGAGTCTAGAACTCCCGAAGGTCAGCTTCCGATAGTAAAAGCGTCGGGGCCAAGAGCCCAGGAAATCAGACCGCCAGAAATAAAATCATTGAAGCCGGAACCCGCAACGGTGTCGATTACCCAATCTCGTCCCGCGGAGTTCGTCGACCCACCTGCGCCGCCCTCGCCAGCGCGTGTGTCTGCGGCTCCTGTAGCGCCGCCGGCAGCGCGAGTGCCTGCACCGCTTCCGGAAGCGCCGAGACGCCAGATTCTCGTCGCCGCACCGACGCCGAAATTCGCCGCGACGCAAGCAACCGCCGAGCACGTCGCAGCGGAAGCGGAGTATTCATCGCGCGAGATCGCGTCAAACATCGTGCCCCCGGTTGAAGAGCTGACTCTCCCGCACGACCTGTTCGGTGCCGGCAGCCTACCGCCGTCACCCGAGCACAGAAGGCGCTGGATCGTGGCAACTGTGCTGCTCGTTCTCATGCTGCCGCTGCAAGCGCTGTATTTTTTCGGTACTCAGCTTGCGGCTTCGAACCCGGAGCTGCGTCCGCAGTTAACCTCAGCGTGCCGGTGGCTGCACTGTAAGATTGCGCTGCCAAGGCTGCCGGAACAGCTTTTCATCGAAGCCTCTGATCTGCAGGTGCTCGATCCCGCTCATCCCAGCGAAATTCTGCTCACGGTGACAGTGCGTAACCGCGCACCGACGCGGCAGGATCTTCCGTTGATCGAGTTGACCTTGACCGATGGGACGAATCAAACCGCCGCGCGAAAAGTTTTCTATCCCGCCGATTACGGTGATGGCTCGGACGATCTGCGCAACGGCATTGGCGCGAACCAGGAAATTCCGATCAAGCTATATCTCGATACCGGCGACATCCGCGCCGCCGGTTATCGGCTCTACTTGTTCTTTGCGTAAGCGATGTCGCAAAGCGAGCTGAAACGCACATCACTCTACGGCGAGCACCGTGCGCTTAACGCTCGCATGGTCGACTTCGGCGGGTGGGAAATGCCGCTGCACTACGGATCGCAGATCGGCGAGCATCATCACGTGCGCCGCAATGCTGGAATGTTCGATGTGTCGCACATGCTGTCGGTCGATATCCGTGGACCCGACGCGCAAAAATTTCTACGCCGGCTGCTGGCCAACGACGTGGCACGCTTGCAGATAGCCGGCCGCGCGCTGTACTCGTGCATACTAAACGAGAGCGGCGGTGTGATCGACGATCTCATCGTGTACTTGATGGGCGATGATCACTACCGTTTGGTGGTAAATGCGTCGACGGCAGCAGGCGATCTTGCCTGGATCGAACAGCAGCGCAGCAGGCAAAGTCCGGGTAGCATCGAGGTCGTGCCTCGCTACGACCTGTCGATGATCGCGGTGCAGGGGCCCGCTGCGAGAGAAAGCTTCTGGCGTGCCGTCCCTGCGATGCACATCGCCAGCGAATCGCTGTCGACATTTCAAGGCGTGGAAATTCCCAGCGACGCGAACGCGCCACCGGCGTTCGTAGCGCGCACCGGTTACACCGGCGAAGACGGCTACGAAATAATGATCGCAAGCGAACAAGTCGCGAGTTTGTGGCGCGCCCTGCTTGCAGCCGGGGTTGCGCCGTGCGGGCTCGGCGCGCGCGATACGCTGCGCCTGGAAGCGGGGTTGAATCTGTACGGCCAGGACATGGACCCCACGGTGACGCCGCAGGAATCTGGACTTGCCTGGACGGTGCATCTCGATAATGAGCGCGCGTTCATCGGCCGCGACGCACTCATTGCGGCACCCCCGCGTGCTCACCTCGTTGGATTGATCCTATCGAGCAAAGGCGTGCTGCGCAGTCATCAAACGGTGCGCACGAGATTCGGCGATGGAATAATTACCAGCGGGACGTTTTCTCCGACGTTGAACCGCGCCATTGCACTGGCGCGGGTGCCGTCCGAGTTGTCCGTCGGCGACAACGCAGAGGTCGAGATTCGCAGTCAATGGTTGCCTGCGAAGGTTGTAAAATATCCGTTCGTCAGACGCGGTGCATCGCTCATACCGCCCGCGAGCATGTGATCTCGTTTTCATAGGAAATGCGATGAATATCCCCGCTGAGCTTCGCTACACCGATACGCACGAATGGGTCCGCACAGAATCCGACGGCAGTGTGTCAGTCGGCATCACGTGGCACGCGCAGGATCGCCTCGGCGATCTGGTGTTCGTCGAGAATCCAGCCGTCGGAAAATCGTTCGACAAGGGTCAGGAATGCGGCGTAGTGGAATCGGTCAAGGCGGCGTCGGATATCTACGCGCCGATCGCAGGAACGGTACTGGCGGCCAACGAAGAACTGGCAAGCAATCCGGAAAAAATAAACGAGGATCCCTATGCCGCGTGGATGTTCAAGCTGCAGCCGGGGGATGCTGCGCAGTTGTCCGGGTTGATGGATGCGCAGCAATACGAGAAGCTGGTGGCCGCTGACGAGCACTGACGCGATTACGCGCCTTGCATTCCTCGCTCACAATTAAGCGCATGCTGCGACTGAGTTGATGCCGTTCATTCCGCACACCGACGCAGAAGTGCGTGCCATGCTCGACGCGATCGGCGTGGGCACGATCGACGATCTCTTCGATGAAATACCACGTGCGTTGCAGAACATCACGCTCTCGCGCGTTCCGACAGCGGTCAGCGAGATGGAGATCATGCGGTTAATGCAAGACCGCGCAGAAACCGACGGCACCTATCTCAGCTTTCTCGGCGCCGGCGCATACGAGCACTTTATTCCAGCAGCGGTCTGGCAGCTTGCGACACGCGGCGAATTCTATTCCGCGTACACGCCGTATCAGGCCGAAGCGAGTCAAGGCACGCTGCAAGTCGTCTATGAATACCAGACGATGATCGCATCGCTGACCGGGCTCGATGTCAGCAATGCCAGTCTTTACGATGGCGCATCGGCGCTTGCAGAAGCTGTGCTGATGGCGGTGCGGCTGCATAGATCGTCGCGGCGAATTCTCATGCCGGTCACGGTGAATCCGATGTATCGGGAAGTCGTGCGATCCATCGTTTCTCTGCAGGACATCGAGCTGGTCGAGGTGCCGTATGCGACAGCCAGCGGCATGACGGACCTGGACGCGCTCGCGAAACTCGGCGAAGCGGATTTCGCCGCGCTGGTTATTCCGCAGCCGAACTTTTTCGGCGTGCTCGAGCCCGTCGATGCGTTGGCGCAGTGGGCTCGCTCGCGCAACGCTGTCGTTATCGGGGCGGTAAATCCGACCGCGCTCGCGCTGCTGGTGCCACCTGGGTCGTGGGGACCGGACGGTGCCGACATCGCCGTCGGTGAAGGGCAACCGTTGGGCGTGCCGCTGTCATCGGGCGGACCGTACTTCGGCTTCATGGCCTGCAAGCAAGCGCACGTACGTCAGATGCCTGGACGCATCGTCGGCCGCACGCTAGATGTGGACGGTAACACCGGTTTCACCTTGACCTTGCAGGCCCGCGAGCAGCATATCCGCCGCTCCAAAGCCACCTCCAACATTTGCACCAATCAAGGTTTGGCGGTCACCGCGGCGACCATTCACATGGCATTGCTCGGGCCGGAGGGGCTGCGCAGAGTGGCGGCGCAGAGCCATGCCAATCTGCGCGCCCTGCTCGCGCAGATCACCGCGCTGCCCGGCGTGTCTCGCCGGTTTCCTTCCCCGGCCTTCCACGAAGCCGTGGTGTCATTGCCTGCGTCGGCCGAACGGGTGCTCGCAGAATTGCGCGGGACCGGCGTGCTGGGCGGCTTTAACTTGCAAGAATACTATCCGGAGCTGGGCGAGGCGATTCTCGTCTGCGCCACCGAGACCAAGACGACTGCGGACATCGACCGCTATCATCGCCTGCTGGAGCGGGCGCTTTGCAACGCTAGCCCTGCCGTTACCGCTTAACGCGTTCGTTTCGTTTTTCCACCAGGAGATACAGCAATGGCCACCGTTACGTTGAAAGGCAGTCCCGTCACTGTTGCCGGTTCGCTTCCGTCGTCGGGCGCGATATCGCCCGACTTTCGGCTCACCACTAAGGATTTGAAAGACGTATCGCTCAGCGACTACTCCGGCAAGCGCAAGGTGCTGAACATCGTCCCCAGCCTGGATACGCCGACCTGTCAGAAGTCCACGCGCATGTTCAACGAGAAGGCGAGTGCGATGAAGAATGCCGTCGTGCTGGTGATCTCCGCGGATTTGCCGTTCGCGATGTCGCGCTTTTGCAGTACGGAAGGCCTCGACAACGTCGTCACGCTGTCCACATTCAGGCATCGCGATTTCCACGACAAGTTCGGCGTCGATGTCGCAGATGGTCCGCTCGCCGGATTGACGGCTCGTGCAGTGCTGGTACTCGACGAGAACAACAAAGTCATCCACTCCGAACTGGTGCCTGAGATTGCCAACGAGCCCAACTACGACGCGGCGCTTGCCGCGCTGAGATGAGAGCGGCTGCAATGTCTGTGTAACGCAGGGTGGCTACATTGGCGCCACCTGCGATACCGCACAGATGTTGGATCACGCGATGAATGTCGGTTTGTCTCAATGCTGATCTTCGAGCTTTCGCAAAGCGGGCGACTCGCGCGCTCGCTCATTCCGCCCGCCCCGGCAAGCGATTCGGAGATTCCCGCTGCGCTACTGCGCAAACGGCAGCCGCTGCTGCCGGAAGTCTCTGAGCTGGACGCGGTTCGCCACTACACACGTTTGTCGCAGAAGAACTTCTCGATCGATACCCAGTTCTATCCGCTGGGCTCGTGCACGATGAAGTACAACCCGCGCGCGTGCAATGCGGCTGCTCTGCTGCCGCAGTTTCTATCGCGCCATCCGCATTCGCCGGCTGCGACCGGACAGGGTTATCTGGCTTGCCTCT
>JBBRGM010000310.1:0-5759 GCA_038240725.1 Burkholderiales bacterium
GTCGACGCCGCTGTGCAGCGTCTGGCGTAGCGCCTCGTCGAGCTGATCGCGCCGCGGCGCCGGGTAACCGCGTTGCTGGATGAACCAGCGCAAAACATTGCGCGCACGCGCCGAGGTCATTTCGCGCAGCGCTTCGACGTCGACGCTGTCTTCGCGGTAAGCCGATGCGGCGTAATCCTGTATCGCCATTGCGTCGAGCAGCTCCGACGCATCGGCCATGTTGCGTGCAACGCGCGCAAGCGTTTCTACCGTTCCCGGATAGCGTCGCGACAATCGGGGCAAAATTTCGGCGCGCAAAAAGTTGCGATCGAAGCTGCGATCGGCATTGCTCTCGTCCTCGACCCAAGATAGGCGATGCGTCTGCGCGTACGCTTTGATCGTCGAACGCCGAACGCGCAGCAAGGGGCGGATGAGCTGCAGGCCGGTTTGCGGATCCAGTACCCGTGCCGCCGGCATCGCACTGAGACCGCGCACGCCGGCACCCCGGAGCAGTTGCAGCAGCAGCGTCTCGGCTTGATCATCCTGATGATGCGCAAGCGCTACAGCGCGCGCATTGATCTGCTTGAACGCCGCGTAGCGAGCCTCGCGCGCCGCGGCTTCGATGCCGCGCCCCGCAGCTCGCGGCACGTTCACCGAGACCTGCTTGAGCGGTACGCCCAGATCCCGACACAGCGCGCTGCAAAAGCCACCCCAAGCGTTGGCGTTAGCACTCAGACCGTGATGCACATGCAGCGCGAACACTTGCAATTGCAGTCTTCTGGCGAGACTCGTAAGACAGTGCAGCAGCACGACCGAATCGAGCCCGCCGCTCAAGCCGACGACGATCGAGGTGGCGACCATGCCGGTCTCGCGCAGTGCGTCTTCCGCCTCGCGCTGGATTTCGTTTACTTCGCTGGTCGGTCGACGCGCCACCGGCATCTCGAATAAAAATCCGCTAATGAAAATTCGACAAATAAAAATCCCCCAAGCAGGGGGATCGTACGACAGACGTTGGCGGCTGTCAGCGCCGCGAAGAACGGCGAGCTCCGCTAGCGCACGCTCAGCTCTTTGTACTTGCCGTAGTCCATCAATTTGTTGAAACGCACTTTGAGTAAATCCTCGAGCGGCTTTTCCTGCACCTGCTTCAACGCGTCCTGCAATGCCTTACGCACGGTCTGCATCATCGCCTGCGGATCGCGATGCGCGCCGCCCAGCGGCTCGCTGATGATTTTATCGATCAGGCCGAGGGTCTTCAGCCGGGTCGCCGTGATGCCGAGGCTTTCCGCTGCTTCCGGCGCCTTCTCGGCGCTCTTGTACAGAATCGATGCGCACCCCTCGGGGGATATCACGGAATAGGTCGAGTACTGCAGCATCAGCATCGCATCGCCCACCGCGATCGCCAGCGCGCCGCCCGAGCCGCCTTCGCCGATGACCGTGACGACGATCGGCACGCGCAGCTCGGCCATGACGTACAGGTTGCGGCCGATCGCTTCCGATTGGCCGCGTTCTTCCGCGCCGACTCCCGGATACGCGCCCGGCGTATCGACGAACGTGAACACCGGGATGCCGAACTTTTCCGCGAGACGCATCAACCGCAGCGCCTTGCGATAACCCTCCGGTCGCGGCATGCCGAAGTTGCGCAGCAGTTTTTCTTTGGTGTCGCGTCCCTTTTGATGTCCGATCACCATCACCGTCTGATTCGAGAAGCGCGCGAGCCCGCCGACCAGCGATGGGTCATCGGCGAAGTTGCGATCGCCGTGCAGCTGCTGAAAGTCGGCAAACAAGTTGTGGATGTAGTCGAGCGTATACGGCCGCTGCGGATGGCGTGCGACCTGCGAGATCTGCCATGGATGCAGCTTGGCGTAGATCTCCTTGGTGAGCGTGTTGCTCTTCTTCTGCAGCCGCGTGATTTCCTCCGAGATATCGAGTGCCGAATCGTCCTGTACATAGCGCAGCTCTTCGATCTTGGCTTCCAGCTCTGCGATCGGCTGTTCGAAATCGAGAAAGGTCTGCTTCATGGCTTCCCGTAATTGCGTGTGAGGTAATCGACGATAACGGGCATGTCTTCGTTCGCGATCGGTGCGCCCATTGCCTTGATCATCTTGGCGACGCTGGCTTCCCAGCCTTTGCGATCCATGAACACCGAATTCATCGCAATGTAATCCAGACTATGGCAGGCGACGCAATTTTTTTCCACCACCTCGCGTCCATCGCCGTCCTTCAGTTTAACCGCGCTCTCGTCGGCCAGCGCCGGCAGCGCGATCAGAACACCGATCAGCAACCATCTCGTCATGCCGCCCTCCTTGGTCATGCGCGCATCGACGCTCACGCGACTTTCACGTTCAATCGCTGAACGACGTTGTTGTGATAACCCGGCGCATTGAACACCAAATCCAACACCTGCGTTGCGCCGGCGCGGTTGCTCGCTCGCGCCATGACGGTGTAGTTGCCAGGCTGCGCATTCGCCAACGCAAAGGTCCATTGGCGCCAGGCGAAGCGGCCCAGATCGGCGCCGAGCTCAGCCGGTCGCCAGCTTGCCCCGCCATCGATCGATACATCGACTTCACGGATGCCGGAGCCGGCGTCCCACGCGATGCCGCGCACTTGCGCTGCTTTGCCCGCCGGCAACGTCGCGCCATCCTGCAAATTGGTGATCAGCGAATTCACTACCATCTCGGTGATCGGTGTATTGACCTCGGTTTCCTGACTGATGAAACGGTCGATCAGCGGAAACTTGCCTTTCGGGATGCGATACGCTTTCTCCATCCAGAATCCCGTGTACGCCTTGCTGAGGACTTGGATCGAGGTGACGTGCTTCATCCAGTACGTTGCCGTCCACCCGGGAATAACAACGCGAACCGGATAGCCATTCAGCGGCGGCAGCGGCTCGCCGTTCATTTCCCAGGCGAGAATCGTGTTCTCGTCGAGCGCTTTCCACAGCGGCAGGCTCTTTACGAAGTCCGGCGTTTTTTCCAGCACCGCGCCGTCGGCGCCATCGAACACGATTTCGAGCGCGTCTTTCTTCAGCCCAGCGCGCGCCAGCACATCCTTGAGCCGCACACCCTTCCATCGCGCATTGCCCATCGCGCCGTAGCCCCACTGCACACCGGGTACGTGCGGATCAGACAACCCGCGTCGATTACCAGAGCACTGACACACGGCCGCGATTTCGACGGCAGGCAATCGCTTCAGTTGCTCGAGCGTGAGCTCGAATGGCGTTTCCGCAGCCTCGCCGCCGATCGCCAGCTTCCATGACGCCGCATCGACCGCCGGGATGCCGGCCAAGTGATAGCGAACGAAGAAAGCGTCGTTCGGCGTGTAAGCTTCGTTGAAATAAGACAGCGGCGTCTCGAAGTTGGGCGGCCGATAACTGCGTTTGATCAACGGCACTTTACCGGGCAGCGAGTCGAGCACCGATGCGTCCAGCGCACCGCCGGGCAACGCCGCCGGACCCACCAGCGAATCGCTTGCAGCGTTCGCCAACGAACCCGCACTTGCCAGCGCCATTCCCGACGCCGAAGCTTTCAGAAATTCGCGACGGTTGAAATGCACAATCACCTCCTCGCTAAATTTATTATCGAGCTCGGCAAACCAACGTTAGCTTCCAACACGCTATGCGCAATTTTCAGAACAGCGCACCGGTACCGCCGATCCCGCGCGGATCGCTGCTGGCGTTCGCCTCGCCGGTCACGCGATCGAGGAACACAGCCTGCATGTTGCCCCATTTCCGCCGCCCTTCCTGCACGACGTGGCCCTTCGCCCGCAAGCCTTCGATCAGCTCGGGCGGAAATCCGCCGGGCTCGTATTCGATCCGGTCGGGTAGATATTGATGATGATAGCGCGGCGCCGAAACCAGCCGGTCGAGATCGATCGCTCCGCCATCCAGATAATCCACCACACCGAGCAGGACCATGCTGATGATGCGCGAGCCGCCCGGCGTGCCGAGTACCAGCACGCCGCGGTCGTCTTCGACGAAAGTCGGCGTCATGCTCGACAACGGCCGCTTGAACGCCTCGATGCGATTGCCTGCTTCACCGACCAGCCGGAACACGTTCGGCGTGCCAGGTGCGATGGCGAAATCGTTCATCTCATCGTTGAGAATGACGCCGGTGTCTCCCGCCATGACGCCTGCGCCGAACGGCAGATTGATCGTCAGTGTCGCGCCGACGCGGTTGCCCTCGCGGTCGATCACGGAAAAGTGCGTGGTGTTGTCGCCTTCGCGTGCAAGGGTGTCGAGCGTTTCGCTCGGCGTAGCTTTTGCGAGATCGATGCTCGCCGCGCGTTTGTCCGCGTACGCCCTGGTGTCGAGCCAGTTCGGAATCTGCACGAAATCCGGATCGCCGAGATAGCGGGTGCGATCTTGGAATGCACGGCGCAGCGCTTCGGCGATGAGATGCGTGCGATCGACGCGCGACAACTGTGCGAGCGGATAGCGCTCGATGATCTGCAGACTTTGCGCCAGCGCCAGACCGCCGGCAGACGGCAATGCCGCGCAGGTGATCGTCGCGCCGCGGTAAGTAAAGCGCTCGGGCTTGCGCTCGACGATTTTATATCGCTGCAGATCTTCCACCGCCCAGATGCCGCCGGCAGCTTGCACAGCGCTGACCAGCCGACGTGCAACATCGCCGCGATAGAAGCCGGCTTCGCCTTGTTTGCCGATCGCCTCCAAGGTCCGCGCCAGATTGGGCTGCCGCACGACGAAACCGGTGACGGGCGCTGCGTTGTGATCGAGAAAGACCTCCGCGAGTTGCGGGCTTGCTCTCAGCATCTCCTGGCGCGATGCGATCACCGAAGTAAAGCGCGCATCGGTTGCAAAGCCATCGCGCGCGAAGGCGATCGCCGGCGCGAGCACAGTTGCGAGCGGCAGGCGTCCGTACTTGCGCGCCAGCCACGGCAGCGCCGCCGGCAGGCCGGGTATGGCCGCCGCTTTCGCGCCTTCGAGCGAGGACTTCGTATCGGGTTGTCCATCGCTGCCGAGGTACATATCCGGACGCGCATTGCCCGGCGCGATCTCGCGCGCATCGACCATGACTTCGAAGCCATCCGCATTGCGGTGGAGGAGAAAAAAGCCGCCACCGCCGAGGCCCGATGAGAAGGGCTCGACGACTGCCAAGGTCGACGCAACGGCGATGGCTGCGTCGAACGCGTTGCCGCCTTGACTCAACATTTTCATCCCGGCTTGCGTGGCCAGCGGATGCGTCGAGGCGATCGCTTCGCGCGCAGCGTGCGCCGGCAATTGCACGCAAATCGCAATAAGCAGGAGGACAACCGCTGCGCCGGTTCGGTGCAGCCGTGCAGAACGTCGAGCGGGGTCGAGCGGCAGAATTGATTTCACTAGAACGATGTGGGAGGGGAGCGGACTGCTAATTTAGCACGTCACCGCGACGCCCTCGTGGCAGCAACGTATTCGCGCAGTGGCCGAATCGCTCAAACGGTTGTCGCGACCGGTTTTTTGACGCGAAACCAAGCCGCGTACAGCGCGGGCAGGAACAGCAGCGTAAGGACGGTCGCCACCAGCAGCCCGCCCATAATGGCAACCGCCATCGGCCCCCAGAAGTTGCTACGCGTGAGCGGGATCATAGCCAGAATCGCGGCGGCGGCGGTCAACATGATCGGCCGAAAACGCCGCACGGTAGATTCGATGATCGCGGTCCAGAGCGGGTGGCCGGAGGCCGAGTCCTGGTCGATCTGATCGACCAGGATCACGGCGTTGCGCATGATCATGCCGAACAGCGCGATGAATCCGAGCATTGCCACGAAACCGAACGGCACCTGGAACA
>JBBRGM010000311.1:0-5758 GCA_038240725.1 Burkholderiales bacterium
TCAGCTTCACGTAGAACTCCTCGGTGAACGCTTTCAGGTCGATGTTGGCGGCATCCATCTTCGCGTAGAAATCGCGGCGCGGCTGCGCGTGCATGTAACCCGCTGTAACCGCGACCGTTTGAATGCCTTGCGCGCGACACGCGTCGGCGACGTCCATCGCGTATTCCGCGAAGATCACCGGATCGTTGTAGGTGAAGGCGACGCTCTTGCAGCCTGCGCTGACCGCAGCCACCGCAATTGCCTCCGGCGTTGCCTGATCCATCAAGCGATCCATGTCGCGCGACTTCGAGATGTCCCAGTTCTGACAGAACTTGCACGCGAGATTGCAGCCCGCGGTGCCGAACGACAAAATCGCCGAACCGGGATAGAAATGATTCAGCGGTTTCTTTTCCACCGGATCGACGCAGAAGCCCGACGAGCGGCCGTAAGTCGTCAACATCATCTGGTCGCCGACTCTTTGACGCACGAAGCAGGCGCCTCGCTGGCCTTCGTGCAGACGGCAATCGCGCGGACACAGATCGCACTGAATACGACCGTCGTCGAGCGCGTGCCAATAGCGTCCTGGGTAGAGACCGCTGTCGACGGCGATGTTGCTATCTGTCATTGCAGTGAGCCGGGAACGTCGGCTTGCGTGAACTTCTCGACGGTGTAGCGCGAGAGCGAAACGTCTTCGGCCCAGAACGTCGGGTCGAGTCCGGCCTTGCACTTGAGCTCGCGCAGAAACTGCACAGGCTGCGGCAAGCTCTCCCACACTTGCGGCAAAAACGTCGCGCGTCGGCTACCGTATTGCAGAATCAAGCCATCGATATTGGGGCGAATGTTGCTCAGCGCTTCCTCTTCGGTGCGGGCGGATATCGGTTGCGCCGCCGACAACAACGACACCTCGACTTCGGTCGTCGCGAATTCGGTCTGCGTCAACGGTGTGAAGCGTGGATCCAGAAACGCCGCGGACTTCGCATTGCCCTTGACGTCGTCCAGCAGTGTGCGATGCGGCTCGAGCGACCCGATGCAGCCGCGCAAGCGTCCACTGCGCGTCAAGGTCACGAAACTCGCCCCCGGCTCTTGCAAGAATGCGAGTGTCGTGTCGGCCGGAATCTGCAAACCGAACATGTCGCCGATCGCGGCGCGCGCCACGCGTATCAGCGTTTCGCCGCGCGTTGCTTCGATTGTAGTGTCGTGGCCGGAAGCAGTCGCGCCGACGCCATCCGCAAAAAATCCGATCGACACGTAACCGACCACGCGACTGCGATCGCCCGCGGTGTCGCCCGAATTGCGCAAATCGAGCAACTCCGGCGTGAGCCCGCGCGAACGCGCAACCGACAACAAACCATTGACCGGGGTCGCGCCGCACGCCTGGTGGTGATTGATCTGCGGCTGGCGCTGCAGAATCATCCGCGTGGTCTGCCGGTCGGTGCTCTGCGCGTCGGCGTAACTGAGATAGTGGGACAGGTCCGAGCTGATGACGATCAGCGTTTCATCGCCGCCCCACAGCCGCTCGATCACCTCTGCAACTTGTTCGGTCGATGCGCGTCCGACTACCAGAGGCACTAGTGAAAACGCTCCCAGCACCGTTTGCAGAAACGGCAGATGAACCTCCAGAGAATGTTCCTGCGCATGCGCTTCGCGGCTGACGACGACTTGCGGCATATCGGCGAGCCCGCGAACGGCCCCAGCGTCCACCGGAACGATTCCCAGCGGCGTTTGCAGCCCGTCGACACCCGGCAGCGCCAGGCCTTCGATTGCCACGCGATGCGCTGGTCCGAGCAGGACGACACGTTCGATGCGGCCGCGCAGCGGCGCAAGTCGCACGTAAGCGCTGGCCGCGATCGGGCCGGAGTAAATGTAGCCGGCGTGCGGCGCGATCAGCGCTTTCGGCACACGCGTGTCCGCGGCGGCCGGATTGGCGCCTGCAAGCAACGCGCGAAGATCGCTCGCGAGCACATCGGCGGCGGCCGGGTAGAAAGCGCCGGCCACGGCAGCGGGGCGAATTGCGTTCAGGGTTGTAGTCATCGGCATCGCGTAGTCAATTCCAGAATATGGGGTGGTGCAACGCCAATCTCAACGTTGCGAAACTCCGATTCAACTCCAGACGTTTCTCGCCGTAAGAAATAACAATCTCCGAGACTCTCAAGCAGCACTCCGTGAATAGAATCGTTGCATGCGTCAGCGTTTCCGCACGTACGCACGTTATCGACCACAGCAGCGCATCACTGCAGCAGCAAAGGAATCATCATGCGGTTGTTTTCCCAAACCAAGAATAGCTGGCTCGCCACCGCGCTCAAGCTCGGCGGGCTGCTGGCTGTCCCGCTGACCAGCACCGCTGCGCTGTACTTTTTCCAGGATCGTCTCGTCTTCAACCCGACTCGTACGCCGGCAGTCACGCGTCCAGTGGGGCCGGGCCACCGCCGTCGCGCGGTGACGTTGCGCATGCGCGATGGCGTTCGTCTGCGCGGCTGGTGGTATCGGCCGTCGCGATCGAATCCGGTGTCGGGGCCTGCAGTCATTTACTTCGGCGGGCGCAGCGAAGAAGTATCCTGGTTATCCGAGATATCCGGTACTTTTGCCGGCGCCAACGTTCTCGCGGTGAATTATCGCGGCTACGGCTCATCGGAAGGGCAGCCTTCCGAAAACGCATTGTTTTCCGACGCGCTCGAGCTGTGCGACTGGCTCGCCGCGCAGGCGGGCGTCGATCCGGACCGGATTGCGCTGGTCGGACGCAGCCTGGGCACCGGCATTGCCGCGTTCGTCGCCGCGCGCCGCCAAATCGCTGCGGCAGTGCTGATTACGCCGTACGACTCGGTTCTCGAAATCGCACGCCGACGCTTTCCGTTGAGCCCAGTCCGGCTGCTGCTGCGTCACACATTCGCGTCGGTAACTTACGCGGTGGCGACCAAAACCCCGGTTCTGGTCCTGATGGCCGAGCGCGACGACGTCGTTCCGCATCGGCATACGCTCAAGCTGATCGATGCCTGGGCGGGGGAAAAGCAAGTCGTCCATATTCCCGGCACCGACCATTTCGACATTCTTTCCAGTGCACGCAGCTGGCGCGCCGTGCGCAAGTTTCTGCGTCGACGCCTGGCACCCGCGCCGCTGGCATTACCCAGCCCCGCGCCGGCACTGGTTGTCGTGCACGCTTCGACCTAAGCACGATCAGCTCAGAGCTAACAGCCGGCCGACTCCGGCCAAAATCGTCGCCCGGACCCTCTGAGGAAGGGCTCATTCCATCACCGTATCGCCTTGACCAACCCCGGCTTGCTTCGTACATTACTAACCGGTTAGTAACTTAAGAAGCGATCAATGATGACTGAACCCCGCTGGACCCGACGCAAGGCGCAGCGGCCGACCGAGTTGCTGGCCGCCGCGCTGGAGCTATTCGTCGAGCGCGGCTATGCTGCCACCCGGCTGGACGACGTCGCCAGACGTGCCGGTGTCAGTAAAGGTACGGTTTATCTATACTTCGCCGGCAAGGAGGAACTGTTCAAGGCCGTCGTGCGCGAGGGCGTCGTCCCCGTGCTCAAGCGCGGCGAGAAAATGGTCTCGGAGCATATGGGCACCACGCCCGCGCTGATCGGCGATCTGATGCGCGGCTGGTGGGAGGCGATCGGGTCGACACCCTATGCCGGCCTCATCAAGCTCATGGTTTCCGAGTGCCGCAATTTTCCTGAGCTGGGTCGTTTCTACAACGACGAAGTGATCGCCCGGGGTTACAAACTGGTGCGCAAGACATTGCAGCGTGGCATCGACCGAGGCGAGTTGCGAGCGATCGATCCCGAGTCTGTCAGCCGGCTGGTGTTCGCGCCTCTAGTGCTGGCGGTGATTTGGCGTTATTCGTTCGATTACTGCGGGGTCAGCCAGCCCGACCCGGATCGCTATATCGAGCAGCATCTCGATGTTCTTTTGAGCGGGTTGCTCGCGCCGTCCCGGGCGCGGGTACGCGCTGTCCGAGCACGCGCGAGCTGAGCGCGCGATGCCTATTCGAATGCCTACAACAATAATAACAACTACAGGCGAGCCGGCAGATGCAACGCTATGACGACGTTTTGGTCTCGGCAGATTTCACCTCGGCGGCCGTGCGGACCGGCCGAGGCACACAGGAGCATATGTCTGAAACCGGGTTGTCGAAGTCGGGTCTGCTTCCGGATGCCGCGGCTGTGACGCCGCGCGCCCGCCGTCCGCGCCATTCGCATCTGCGTGCGATCTTTCTCGCGCTACCGCTGCTGGCACTCGCCGGCTGCCACAAACCTGCGGAACAGCACAGCGAAGCGCGCTCCGTGCATGCGGTCACGGTTGCGCTGACGCCCGATGAGGAAGGCGCGTCTTACACGGGCGATGTGCGCGCGCGCTGGGAGAGCGCACTCGGCTTTCAGGTGGGCGGCAAGATCGTCGCGCGGCTGGTGGAAGTGGGCACCGCGGTGAAAGTCGGGCAAATTCTTGCCCGGCTCGACCCGCAGGATCAGCGGCTCGGCGTCGAATCCGCGCGGCAACAGATGATCGCGGCAAAGTCCGACTTCGACCAGGCGACGATCGACCTGGCGCGCTACAAAAATCTCGTCGCCAAGGGTTTCGTGAGCGAGGCCGAGTACGACCGCCGCAAATCGGTGCTCGACAGCGCATCGGCGCATCTGCAGGAAGCTTCTGCGCAGTTGTCCTTGAACCGCAATAAAACCGACTATACGACCTTGCGCTCCGACGCCGCCGGCGTGGTGACATCCGTGCAGGCCGAAGCAGGCCAGGTCGTAACTGCGGGCCAGACCGTCGTTAAAGTTGCGCGCTTAGACGAACGCGAAGTGGCGGTGAGCGTGCCCGAGAATCGCCTGGCGGAGTTGAAGGCCGCGGATCGCGTGCACATCACACTGTGGGCGATGCCGGGCAAGACCTACGACGGCCGTGTGCGCGAGATCTCGCCGAGCGCCGATGCGGTCACGCGCACTTACACGTTCAAAGTCACGCTGTTGAATGCGGACGCCGCCGTGCAACTCGGCATGACGGCCAACGTGCTGCTGGACGGCAACGCCGGGGCGCAACAAGTGGCCCGGCTGCCGCTGACGGCGTTGTTCCAGGAAGGCGATGCGCCGGCGGTCTGGGTGATCGATCCTGCGAGTCGGCAGGTGACGCTCAGGCCGGTGCAGGTCGGACGCTATACGCAAGATTATGTAACCATCGTCGCCGGCCTGGCGAGCGGCGATCTGGTCGTGCGCGCCGGCGTGCACAAGCTCAATCCCGGCGAGACGGTGAAGGTCGTCGCGGACGCAACGCCGTGACGTACATCGCACCCAACTAACCCGGGAACGGCGTGATCACCAGATACAATTTGTCCGAATGGGCGCTGAAGCATCAGGCGCTCGTTTTGTATTTCATCGTCGCGCTGTTCGTCGCCGGCGGCTACAGCTATTGGCAGCTGGGCCAGAGCGAAGATCCCGAGTTCACCTTCAAGGTTATGGTCGTGCGCACGCTGTGGCCGGGCTCGACCGCGAAGGAAGTCGAACTGCAGGTGACCGAGCGGCTCGAGAAGAAATTGCAGGAAACGCCCTGGTTCGACTATGCGCGCAGTTATTCCAAGCCGGGCGAATCGCTCATCTTCGTCGTGCTGAAGGATTTCACCCCGCCCAAGCAGGTGCCCGACGTCTGGTATCAAGTGCGCAAGAAGGTGAGCGACATTCGCTCGACCTTGCCGACCGGCGTGCAGGGGCCGTACTTCAACGATGAGTTCGGCGATACCTACGGGATCATCTACGCGTTCACCTCGGACGGCTATTCG
>JBBRGM010000312.1:0-5745 GCA_038240725.1 Burkholderiales bacterium
CCGTCCAGTCTGCGTTGAACGTAACGCCCGGACCGGTCAGCAACGTATCCGCAATCAAGCCGCCGCCGTGAAACGAAAACTGAAACTCGGTTCCGTCGCCGGTGCCCCTCGCCGGATCGCTACCGGCAATGCCGTGCAAAAAGGTCAGATCGGAAATACCATCGAACGAGATCTGCGTAATCGAAGACTGCGATCCGCCGGGGTTGCCGACGTTATTGAAAAACTTGAAGTAAACGACGGGATCCTCGCCGTTTTTGTCGCCGATGACTTGCAGCACTAATTGGCCGCTCAAGTTGGTTGCGCAGTCTCCTAAAACGCACGAAAAACTAACTTCCGGCTTGTCGTAGTCCGGCACCGCAAACGCGGTACCGGTCAGGCCAAGCGAGATCGTCCCAAACAGCAGTTGCGAAAGTTTGAGTCTCATTTCGTGGCTCCATTTGCAAGAATGCATGCGAAGTAATGCGAATGCTGCAGACGTTCACGGCGTGCAGCTGACTAATCGATCCTCCTGGGTAGCGACGGCCGCCGCGCGCGTACAAGTGAGGGTGTACGCAACGACGCACCGGCGTGTGCGAGCAACCGAGAAAAACGACGAGCGCCGTTTGCACGACGCTGTGTTTGCACTCTCGCATAAGCGCACCTGGCATTGAAGTCGGATTTGTAAAATCATGGTCGATGCGCCCGTATTTTTCGCGTCGCTCGCCGGGCACACGTCGCGATCGAGCGACACGAGACATCAGACCGCAGTTCACTATCAAACCGCATGGCATAACGTAATCGGCCCGCAGGCGAAACCGAAACGAACCGGCCCACTGCCGTAGAATTCGGGCATCACGCGCACACCGATTCCATGCAACCCATCGACCAACCCAAAGGACGACGCCAGCTCGCCGCGATTCTGAGCGCCGATGTCGTCGGCTACAGCCGGCGCATGGCGGAGGACGACGCCGCGACGGTGCAGGCTGTTCTCGCGCATCGCGAAACGATCGGTGCGTGCGTTCGCGAGCATCGCGGACGCGTGGTCGATGCGGTCGGCGATAACCTCATGGCGCAGTTTCCCAGCGCTGTGGATGCGATGAGTTGCGCCATCGAAATTCAAAGCGAGCTGGAGCGGCGCGAAACCAACGTGCCGGAAGAGCGCCGCCTGCCGTTTCGCATCGGTCTTCATCTCGGCGACCTGCTGATCGAAGGCGACCAGATCTTCGGCGACGGCATCAACATCGCCGCACGCCTGGAGGCGCTCGCGCCGACTGGAGGAATCTGCGCGTCGGGCGCCATCGTCGAGCAGGTGCGCGGTAAAGTCCACGCGACGTTCGAAGACATCGGCGACCAGCATCTGAAAAATATCGCGGCGCCGGTGCGCGCCTATCGCATTGTGCCGAGCACGCACGGTCGGGACGGCGCGGCAACCAGCCGCATGACCGTACCGGGATTCGGCGGTCGTCCTGCGATCGCGATCCTGCCGTTCGAAATTCGCGGGGGCGAATCGGAACAGGAGTACATGGCGGACGGCATCGTCGAAGATCTCATCGCGCGTTTCTCGGCGTTCCGCGTCTTTCCAGTGATTTCGCGCAGCTCCACGTTTACCTACAAGGGTAAGCGGGTCGATGCGCGCCAGGTCAGCCGCGAGCTGCGCGCGCGCTACATCGTCGAAGGCAGCCTGCAACGAAACGAAGGGCGCATTCGCGTCACGGTCGAGCTCATCGACGGCGTTCTCGGGCACCAGATCTACGCCGAGCGCTACGATCGCGAAGTCGGCGACGTCTTCGCGCTGCAGGACGACATCGTCATGGCTGTGATCAGCTCGATCGAGCCGGCGCTCGCGCGCGCCGAACGCTTGCGTGCCCGCCTGAAACCGCCCACGCATCTGGACGCGTGGGAATGTTTTCAGAAAGGCGCATGGCTGCTATTCGGCTTTCGTTCGAAGGAAGATATCGCAGAGGCGTTGACGCTGTTTCAACGCGCGCGCGTTCTCGATCCCGCGTTGGCGACAGCGGCAGCATCCGAGTCCGCTTGCCATTCGGTATTCCTGCTATACCAATGGTCCGACGATCCCGCGAAATCGATAGCGGAAGCGCTTCGCATAGCGGCAGAGGCCATTGCGCTCGGCGAGGATGATCCGTGGGCGCACGTGTCGATGGGCTACGCGTACTCCTTCGCCGGCGACAAAACACGCGCCATTGCGCAGTTCGAGCACGCCATCGATCTCAGTCCGAGCTTGACGATGGCGTATCAGGGTCTCTCGGTTGCGCTGACGGCCGATCATCCTGAGGAAGCTATCCGCGTGGTAGAGAAAGCGATCAGGCTATCGCCGCGCGATCCGCAAATGCATTTGTTCGTGCATCAGCTTGCGGTTGCGAATTTAATTGCCGGCCGCTATGAGCAGGCGCTCGAGCACATTCAAGAAAGTCTGCGCCTGCGCGCTGACCAGCCGCACGTCTACCGCGTTATGGCAGCGGCGCACGGCTATCTCGGTCATCGCACCGAGGCGCTTGCCGCACTCGATAAAATGCGCGCACTTGCGCCACACTTTTCGATGGAGACTTTTCGAAGCGCGAACTCGCAGGTGCTGGTCGAGCGGTGTGTCGAAGGCTGGCGGCTGGCGGGGTGGGAAGGCTGGTAGCGTTGCGCGGAGGTCGCTCTCATTGGCCCGAGCGTCGCCTCTACCCCTCGATCATCCACTCGTCACGTGGCGCGAGAATTCCACGCTGCTGCATGTCGATCGCGACCTGCAGCGCTCGCGACGCAGTCCTTATCTCCCGTCACTTCGCTAAGCTTAACGAAACTGATTATCAGATCTCGCTGCCATTCGGCCCAGCAACGCTTGATACGCCTCAAGCTGAGGCATGCGGATCAAGCCGATTACTACCAATGTTCGGCTGACGATCCTGAAATGGATTGGCCATATCCTCCGCAGCGGCAACTTATTCGCCCTCGAATTGCGCGCTCACATCTCTTGCACTATGCAGCACGCGCACGATGACAATTTCATCGGGCAGCGCTTCGTAGAAAATCACGTATCGGCCGAATGGCAGACTTCTTAGATTTGGGGCCAATTCCTCGCGCGTGCGGCCCATCAGGGGTTGTGTCGCCAGCGTTCGGAGTTGCGTGTCAATGCTGTCGATAAGATATCCGCCTGCGCCACGCTGTCATCGGCGATGTAGTTCCAGATTTCACTCAGATCGTCGAGGGCACGCGGGCGCTTGCGGATGACCGGCATTATTTCTCAGGCGTGCGGGGTTTGGCAGCGCGCTTGGCGCGCCCTGCCTGCTTGATCGCCTCAGCGTCCCAGGTAGTGGCGGGACCGCTGTCCAGCCCTTCCTGAACGTCTTGCCGCAATTGGGCAAGCTTGGCAGCGCGCATCCGATCCTTTTCATCCATCAGGCGCAGCGCCTCGCGAACCACTTCACTCGCGGAGGTGTAGAGGCCGGAGGCCACTTTCTCGCGGACCATTTCTTCCAGTTTGGGGGTTAGATTGATGTTCATGCTCATGGGGAACCTCGTAGTCGGCTGCTTCCTGATCTATACCAAATATATCAAGAAATGGCAAAGATTGGCAGCAAATGACTGCTTATCTCCCCCGGCCGCTTAACTTCATCTGGGCGGGTCCCTGCGGGCCGGGGGGCTACGCGCGTATGGGCCGCAGACCTCCCGCGATCTCTTGCGTGTCGGCACGATCGCGCGAGGCCGGCGCCGCGACATAAGTTTCTTCCGCCGCGGTAAGTGCCGCTTGCAGTCGCGCGACGCCAACATGCACTGGCGCGCGCACGCGTTCGATCTCGATGCGTTGCGCGCGTAGCGTGGCATCCGCCCCCCGTTGCACCGCTGCCTGCGTCGCCGTTGCTGCATACAGCGTCGGCGCATCTTCCGCGCGTGCGTTCACCCGCGCATTGGCGACCTGCGCACTTGCGCTTGGGCCACCGCCGGTAACGCCACGCACAACAACAGCGTGAGGACCAACAGCAAACGGCCGCTTACGCTATCGCCCACAGGTCTCGCTCTCCCGAACGTGACGCGCCTCCAACTGACATACGGCTTCGCCTTCAAATCCGCATACCGCTCCACCGGAAATCCGCGAACACTTCCAGATCTGCGCATCCGCAGTGGCGGATGTGAAGCGAAAAGACGACGTTGCTGCAAAGCCTTTGCATAAACGCTCCGAGGGAAGTTGACCACGCACTTGAGCCGCAGAATGTGCAGCGGCTTCATTGGTAGACGGGGCGTCATCTGGCCCAACGAACAAACTCAAGCGGAGCGTTTCGGGCACCCACGTCTCCGTTTGCGTCACGCGCCGCGCGGTTAGCAGGTCTGCCGCATCGTGTTGATAAGCGCCTTGCGGGAAGCGCTCGATATGAGAACGCAAGGCCGCACAACTGCCGGTCTCGCGGGTCTCCCAAGCGATCCGTTCCTTCTTTGTCGGCCGATGGCCGAGGCCGACCGCGCCGCATAGATCTGAGACCTGTGGCTGCGAGATCGATACGCCGCACACTTGGTCTTGCGCGCTGAAAAGATTGAACGCGAACGCTAAGCCGCCAAGCCCGATGGCGCTCGCCAGGCTGCTGAAGGTGAGCCGCCGCATGAGGCGCTTCATCGGCGCTTTCGCCGGCGGCACCGCGCGGCCTTCCATCTTCGCGATCACCGCGGCGCACAGGTCGGTGAAGAACGGATCGCGGGCATTGCCTTTCCAATGCGTCAGATCGATCGCCTGGATCTCGCCGAATCCCAAAGGCGGACTCACCTTGTCCAGCATGACCGGCACGAGTAAGCCCCGACGCTTTGCCTGCCCTGCTTCATCGCGCACGAAGTCTCCGGCCGGGCCAACGCTTGCGTGTGTCCAGACCACGATTACGCACTTGGCCGAATCCAATGCCGTTTGGATCTGTTCCCGCCAACTTTCGCCACTCGACAGGCCGCGATCCCACCACACCGTTAGTCCGGCACGTTGCAGCGTGCGCACCAGCTGACCAACGCGCGCCTCATCTTCGCGCTTGTAAGAAATGAAAACCTCGCTCGCCGTCGCCGGCCCGAGGGTCGCTTCAGTGATTTCGCCATCGCGGTGACGAGAAGATTGATGCATGAGCGGATCCTAGCGACGTGCAGCTTCGGCGTTGCGGCGCGCCTGTTCTAAGAAATGATGGTCAGTCGGAAGCAGAGTACCGCTGCGCTCCATCGCCTCGATTCTGTCGACGATTTGCGACCAGGTGACACCACTCTCCGAATATCCGGCTAACCGCCACATGCTTGTCCAAACATCCCGCTGCCATCCCGCGTTGCCCGGATCGGCTTGCGCCAGGCGCTCTCGGATGCGCATGGAAGCGCGGTAGCTCTCCAGCGCGCCTGCCAGATTGCCTTGCGGGACCTGCACGTCGCCGATCTTTTCATGCGACACCGACAGATCCCGCTGCCATTCCGCGTTGCCCGCATCGGCTTGCGCCAGACGCTCTCGGATGCGCATCGAGGCTTGGTAGCTCTTCAGCGCAGCAGGCAGATTGCCTTGCGCGACCTGCACGTCGCCGATCTTGTTATGCGACACCGACAGATCCCGCTGCCATCACGCGTTGCCCGGATCAGCTTGCGCCAGACGCTCGCGGATTCGCACGGAAGCGCGGTAGCTCTCCAGCGCGCCTGCCAGATTGCCTTGCGGGACCTGCACGTCGCCGATCTTTTCATGCGACACCGACAGATCCCCCAGCCATACCGCGTTGACCGCAGCGGCATGCGCACGACGCACTAGGATGCCAATCG
>JBBRGM010000313.1:0-5726 GCA_038240725.1 Burkholderiales bacterium
TGCAAGACGGCAAGCCGCTGATCGAGGACGTGCGCTTCCGCGACAAGATCGCGCGGCTGGAAATCGACATCATGGCGCTCGAGATCACGATTCTGCGGGTGGCATCGGCCGAGCGCGAAGGCCGCGCACCCGGCCCCGAAGCATCGATACTGAAGATCCGCGGCACCGAAATACAGCAGGCGCTTACTGAGTTGATGATGGAAGCGGTCGGCCCGTACGCGTTGCCGCATCTGCCGGAATCGTGGGGCGATCACTGGCTGGGCGAGCGCATCGGTCCTGAGTACGCAGGCCCGCTCGCTTCGCGCTACTTCAATCATCGCAAAGTCACGATTTACGGCGGCTCGAATGAGATTCAGCGAAACATCATCGCGCAGCAGATCCTCGGCCTTTGACGGGAGACGAACGTGGATTTCAACTACACAGAAGAACAGCAACTGCTGAAAGATTCGGTCGATAAGTTTCTCGACCGCAACTACAGCTTCGACACCCGTCGCCAGATCATCGCTGCGCGGCAAGGGATCAGCGCCACTGCGTGGGAAGGATTCGGGTCAATGGGTCTGCTCGGGTTGCCGATCCCACCGGAACATGAAGGGTTCGGCGGCACTGCAGTCGATACGATGATCGTGATGGAGGCGCTCGGTAAATATCTGGTGGTCGAACCGTACCTGTCCACGGTGGTCCTTGGCGCGAGCACGATCGTGCTCGGCGGCACCGAATCGCAGCGCAAGATTTTGCTGCCCAACATCGTCAATGGATCGCTCAAGCTGGCGTTCGCCCATGGCGAGCCGCGTGCTCGATTCAATCCCAGTTACGTCGAGACTACGGCGCGGCAAGAAGGCGGCGCCTGGATTATCAACGGCAACAAGTCACTGGTTCTGCACGGCGCGGTCGCCGACTTGCTCATCGTATCCGCGCGTACCAGCGGCAAGACCGGCGACCCGCAGGGCATATCGCTGTTCTTCGTGAATCCGGCGGAGGAGGGCGTCGTCGGCCGCGAATATCCGACTTACGACGGCATGCGTGCGGCGGAAGTCGACTTGAGCAACGTGCAGATCGGCGCCGACTCGTTGATCGGCGTACTGGATCAAGCTTATCCGTTGATCGAGTTGGTCATCGACCGCGGCATCGCAGCGCTCTGTGCGGAAGCGGTCGGCTGTATCGGTGCACTCAACGCGGCGACCCTGGAATATCTAAAGACGCGCCAGCAATTCGGCGTGCCGATCGGGCGCTTTCAAGTATTGCAGCATCGCGCCGTCGACATGTTGATTCGCTATGAAGAGGCAAGGTCGATGGCGTGCCTCGCCGCGGTGAAGGTCGACTCATCGGATGCGGCCGAGCGGCGGCGCTCGGTGTCCGCGGCGAAAGAACTGATTGGACGAGCCGGCCGCTTCGTCGGTCAACAAGCGGTGCAGTTGCATGGTGGCATGGGCATGACTGATGAGTTGCCGGTCGGGCATTACTTCAAACGCCTCACCGCAATCGATACGTTGTTCGGCGACAGCGATCATCACCTGACTCGTTTCGCTACCGCCGCCGCGAGCGCTAGCGAGGCGATGCCGGTCGCGCCGAAAAAGCGCTGGAAGCAGATCGTTTGAACCGGCTCAGGCGAAGCAAATTCCGCTGCTGCAACTGAACTGGACGAGGATGAGCGTACAACGTAGGTGTGGTCGGTGTCCGAGATCGCGCCGGTAATGCCACCATCCCGAGTCTTTCGTGAAATACCCGGCTTAGTCGCTCCGTTCAAATCTGCCCGCTATAAATCTGCCCGGCGGCCGGGATGTACAACATCCTCTCCAGGACCGTGGGGTCGATCGGCTTAGTGGCATGATTGTCGAAGCCGGCTTCGGCCGCGCGACGTTTGTCTTCCTGCTGACCGAAGCCGGTTAGCGCGATCAATCTCATCGTCTTGCCCCAGGGCTGCGCGCGAATCTGCCGCGCAACTTCGTAGCCGTTCAAACCCGGCAGGCCGATATCGAGGATGCATACGTCAGGCAGAAAACCTGCCGCCGCTCGGACGGCCTGCGTGCCATCGTATGCCGTGCGAACTGCATGACCTTCGGATTCCAGCATCATCGCGACGGCGTCCGCAGAATCGTGGTTGTCATCGACCACCAGAATACGCAAATGACGTGGCGTCGCCGGTTTAGCTTCGGGCAAGGTGACATTATTGATTGCACCCGATCGTCGCAACGGCAGGCTGACGGTGAACTCGCTCCCCTTGCCCAGGCTGGGGCTGCGTGCAGTGACCTGTCCGCCGTGCAATTCGACCAGTCCGCGCACTACCGCGAGTCCGATACCGAGCCCGCCGTCAGAGCGATCCAGCGCTGTCGTTGCCTGCGAGAACATCTCGAACAATCGCGGCTGATGTTCCGAGTCGATGCCGATACCGTTGTCGCGGATCGAAACGACGACGTGATTGTCTGCGGTTGAGGCCGTCACGAAGATCTGACCGCCGTGATCCGTGTACTTCGCTGCATTGTTGAGCAGATTGGAAAACACCTGGGCGAGGCGCGCCGTATCGCCCTCGACGGGCATGGGCTCCGCCGCCACGCGAACCGTGAGGCGATGGCCTTTTGCTTCGATCAGCGGCGTGCTGGCCTCGAGCGCAGCGCTCAGCGCATCCGACAGATCGACCTGCTGCTTGCGGAGCTCGAATCGGCTGCGGCTGATGCGCGATACATCGAGAAGATCGTCGAGCAGCCGGGTCATCTGCGCTGCTTGCCGATCGATTACGTCTCGGGCCCAGTCGAGCCGCGGCGATTGCGGTCCGCTCGCGCGAATGATCGCGACCGCACTGCGAATCGGGTTCAGCGGATTGCGCAGCTCATGGCCGAGTGTGGCGAGGAAGTCGTCTTTTCGCTTGGCGGTTTCGCGCAGCTCGGCTTCGCGCAGCTTGCGGTCGGTGATGTCGCGAAACACCAGCACTACGCCGAGCACGACCCCGCCGGCGCCGCGAATCGGCGCGGCGCTGTCGTCGATCGGGATGGCGCGCCCATCACGCGCGATCAAGGTTGCGTTTCGGGCTGAGCCCGCGGGATCGATGTCTTCGACGGCTTGGAAAGCGTTGTCGCCGAGCGGCGAGCGCGATTCTCCGCTCACCACGTTGAACACCTCTTGCAGCGGACGCGTCGCTGCTTCTCGCTGCGTCCACCCGGTAAGCGATTCGGCGACCGGATTCATGAACAGGATTTCTCGGTGCTCGCCGGTGGCGATGACGCCATCGCCGATACTCGAAAGCGTAATCCGAAAGCGCTCGTGCTGACTCTGCAACTCCAAATTCACAGCGGCCAGCTCAGCCGTGCGCTCGGACACTCGCTGCGCGAGCTCCGACTGCGCGCGCCGAAGCTCGCCCTCAATCCGGGTGCGCTCCGCGATTTCGTTTTCCAGCGCCAGCCGGGTCTGGTTCAGCTCCGAAATACTGGGGAGCGCCAATGCACGTGGAATCAAAAGGACCAGCGCAATGGCGGTGGGCACCGATGCCGCGGCGGTAATCGCCTTCACCACACCGGCAACCCAGTAGTTAGGATTCCAGAGCGTCCAGACTTCCATCCAATGGGTCGCGCCGCAGGCGACGATGAACAAGCCGAACAGCAGCACCATCAGGCTGAACGGCAGATCCTGCCGCTTGCGCAAAAAATACATGAGCGATACGGGAATGGAGAAGTAGGCGATACCGATCAGCGAATCGGAAATCAGGTGTAGCGCGATCAGTGACGCATTCCAGGTGTAACAAACGCCGTGCGGCATGAAGCCTTGCACGCCGAGCGCTTCCGACCAGGCTCCGGTTGCGGTACCGGCCGCAATGCATACCGCCAACGCGACCAGGCTGTAGCGCCACAACGTGCGGGACGTAAGTTTAGGCAACCTCAAGATGACCCTCGCCGATGTCGTAGGGCTCCTCCCCGCAAGCGGTTCAGAGTCTGCAAATGATGCCGACCGGGTAAGTGAAAAGACCGGAGGCTGTGCACCAAAATGCCTCGTAACCCCTTCACCGCAATAAAGAGTTCATCTCCCGAACGTTAAAGACATTTTCGGTTACAGCGAGATTCTCTGAAGCTGCGAGCTGAAATAAAGAAGCGAGCCAGCGGCAGCGACGGCGCGTGGCGGGAAAGCGCGTGGCGGCGCGTCGCCATCGACGTTGGTGTGGGCCCTTACCGATGGTGCGGATCTAGTGCGGACGAAACACGATCGGGAAGCGCACCGAGAATTCCGACTCGGTCAGCTCCTTCGGCACGTCGGGAAAGCGCAGCGCACGCGCCAAGTCGAGGGCCTTGTCGTCCAGCGCAAGCACGCCGCTGCTGCGGCTCAAATTGATGCTTTTCACATAGCCGCCGGTGGCGAATCGCACTTCGATCAGGCTGGTGCCGCCGACGTTTTTGTTTCTGGCTGCCTCCGGATAGTCCCGCTCATCCAGCACCTCGGAGCCGATGCGCTGGATCTGCTGCGTGAAGCGCTCCATCGCATCGTCCGGATCTGCGGTTGGCTGTGCATTCGCGACCACTGCGGATTTGTCTGTGGGCGTCGTTGCCGCTGCATGCGCTGGGGGCGTCGCAGGTGGGGTCGGCGTAGCCGATGCAGTCGCGGTCTTGGCGGACTTGCGCTTGTCGGGGGCCGCCGCGGTCGCGTGGTCCTGGGTTTTGCGCGGCAAGGCGCCGGGCGCGACCGTACTCGGCGTCGATGCCCGTCGATCGCCTTCGCCTGGCGCTGGACGTCGCGCGGTGGGTGCCGACTCGGGCGGTAGTGGCTGCTGTTGTTCCAGGGTGGGCGGGGGGGCGGCGATCGGATCGGTCTCCTGCGTCGGGATCGGTTCGCGCTGCTGTGCGTTATCGTTGGCTGCGGCGCGCGCGGTGGACGCGGTCGCCGGCGGCGTGGCGAGCTCAGGCTCAATACGTAACGCCGGTGCAGACGTCGCCTCGCTACGCACCGTCCCCCCAGCACCGGCAGATGGGCGCGCGGGCATGGTTTCGGCGGGTGGATGAGCGGTCGTGGCCGCGGACAGACGAGGCGCGGTGCCTTGCTTGGCGGGCGGTGTGGCAGTGACGAAGCGCTTTCCGTATTCGGTCCGCGCCGCGATTTCGATTTTCACGCGGTTGGCCTCGATCGGCGCTTTCTCCCGCTCCAGCGTGTCGCCGCGATAGCGATAGCTCGCACACCGGCCGTTGTAGTCCGCGACGACTTGATTGAAGTAATCGACCTGCGCCTTTTCGTACGGATCGAGCACGGGCCGCACGGCGTCGATCCGAATGATCTGGGCGAGGCAGTAGCGCACCTGCGATTCGGACAGGACCAGGCCCTTGCCGGTCGGGGGCTTCTGCTCCTCGAGCAATGCCTGGTCGGCACGAACCTCGAATATAACGATGATGAGCAGCGCCAAGGTCCACGCCGCGCAAACGCGAACTCGTAAACGTCGCATCCCGGAGTTCCTGTTCATGAGCCAGATAAAGTATCGCATGCGTCCCTCGACCTCCCTCTGCGCGCTACCGAAACGCTCAGCTGCGACCGGAACGCATTTACGCTGATGCGGTTGGGCAACGCCATCGAGGCAACTCAACGGTTCGCAGATCACTGCCGGCCGACGTCCAAGCCAACCGACGTCCAAGCCAACCATTGATTGGCAAGATGGGGCGGTGACTGTTTCGATTTATTGTTGCGCTGGTCGTTCGCAACAGTATGTATTTTTATTGGAACAATTGCAGGAGGCTCGCGTGTTTTCGTGAGACATGTCG
>JBBRGM010000314.1:0-5723 GCA_038240725.1 Burkholderiales bacterium
CCGGCAGCGACTGCAACAGCGCTGCCGCTCGACGATCCGCCGGGCGCGTGCGGCGTCGAATGCCACGGGTTGTGCGGCGTGCCGTGATCGTGATTGATTCCCGGAGCGCCATAAGCGAACTGGACTGTATGTGTCTTGCCCCTGAGCACCATTCCGGCGGCCGCCAGCTTGCGCACGACCGTTGCATCCTGCGCAGCGATGTTGTCGGCCAGCACACGCGTGCCGGCCATCGTCGGTACGCCCTTGACGTCGAACAGATCCTTCGCAGCGTACGGAATACCCGTGAGCACGCCCAGCTCGGCGCCGCTCTTCAAGGCGCTCTCCGCCGCGTGCGCTTGCGCCAGAGCCCGTTCCGGCATCACGCGAATAAATGAGCGGAGCCGCCCATCGAGAGCATCGATACGGCGAAGCATCGCTTCGGCGCACGCCACCGGACTGAGGCGACCATCGCGCATCTGTGCCGACAAGCTGGAGATCGATTCGTATGCAAGCGCCGCGGTGGTCATGGTCATCCTTTGAGTTCGGAGGCGTGATGGTGCCACGCGCGGGCAGGCGCGTGGCAAGTATCGAATACATCAAGGGGGATTCCCGCGTAGCCGGATGACCTCGAGCGCAGCGCGGGTGCGAGATGGACGTTGGTCGATCTCGGTTTCCGCAAAGTAGCAAGCTTGACCCTTCATTCGACCCCGCGCTGGAGCTTTCGCGCGCATACCGTCGCGCGGCTCGGACCGCCTCGGCCAACGCTGTCGAATGCGGTGGGGTCAACCGAGCGACTGTTGCAGAGATCACTAGAACCCGCGCCATGCGAAGCCCAACAGGACGATGGACGCAACGGCGAGGACTCCCGTAGCTAGACCTGCGGACACGGCAATTGCACGGCGAATTGCCGACCGACGCAACCAGAGTACCGCATAGCAGAAAAGGTAGATAAGCGACCAAAATAATAATGGGACAGCAAGGATCAAGTCCTTCTCGCCGCCACCCAAGCTAAGATGATCTTCCATCAGCAACCACGCCAAAAGCAGCGTGATCAGCAGTGGAGCAATCGCGGCAAACAGGTTCAACAACACTCGCATGAGCGGCACTCGTAAGAAACCGGCAGCGTCACCTTGGACCTTGTTGGCGTTTCGGCGAGCGGAGCCCGACACACGAAGGGCGGCCTGGACCACGTGGCGGCGCTGCGCAGCACTTTGGTCAACCCGGTTGTCAGTCATCTTCACCGGCCTACCCGTCGGAGCAAATGGCGGCAGTGAATTCTGCACGGAGCCGAGGGTGACGGGTCTGCGAGAGGCGTCGACAACTCCATCTCGTGTGCCTGCCGCGAGGATAAGTCCATCTCGATGTCTAGTGCCGACAGGAGCGATGCGCCGGCAACGTCCAGCACCGTGGGTATCCGCTCGAACGCATTCTTCGACTTCATCGTTCGCGTTTTGATTTGCGCTTTCGCTACGGTGATGTTGACGCTGTGCTGGCGTCGAAGATTTCGATAATCACCTCGCCAGACGTGGATCGGTCGCTTCGGCAAACGCAATGTGATTGCCGTCCGGATCGGTGATCATCACTGTTTTCACGCTGTCGCTCGATGTTCTTTGACTGGTGTCGATGTTCAGTTTCTCGAGTTGCGCGACCTGCGCCTCCATGTCGGTTATCACCAGCGTGCATGAGCCCGAACCTGCTCGCTCGGGAAGCTGATACACCTGCAGCCCTCCGCCTGTTTCGAACTGCCATTCAGCTAGCTCGGGCATCGGCCGAGACGCAGGTCGACCGACAATCTTTTCATACCAATTGGCCGCCGAATTCACGTCCTTGACGGCGAGACTCGCCAATGCATTTTTGATCGACATGACGATTGCTCCAGTGTTGCTGCGTTTGGGATCGTACCGCTCTCAAGTCCGCTTCTGCAGGACCGACGCGGTCGGCTGGTATGACTGTGGACTTGGGAGGCAGTTGCGGACCGATGGCCGGTGGCGCTCCGTGCGATGAAACGGGCACGTCATTCCTCACCCAGCACCTTGCGGAAATAGACGACGCGCTCGGTCTCCTTGAAACCTAGCGACCTGTGTACGCTGCGGCTAACGTCGTTCTGGAGCGTGGCATCCGATGCGAGCTCCAGGTAGCCGCGTGACAACGCCCACGCAGCGACGGCGGCCACCAGACTGCGCGCCACACCGCGGCGCCGATGCGCGGGCACAACATAGAGGCCTTCGAGGAACGCAACGGGCGAGCTGCTGGTGCCATTGACGTAATCGCTGCGCACGGATGCTTCGACGAACCCGACCGGTTCGTGTCCTTCGGCGTATGCAACGAACTGAACGAAGCGCACGGGTTGCGACAGGAAGTCGGCCATCTCCGCCAGATGCTCAGTCTCGGAATCATCCGGCCAAAGAGCCGCGCGCAAAGGCAGCCAACCGAGCTGCTCGACGGAGGCGCAGATCTCGACCTCGACGGAAATCATAAGTCAGTCACCCCTGTGCGCTAAGCATCCGCGGCATCCGGCGATTGCGCGGCGCGCACGATTCGGTGCGATCCCCGGAGGCGTGAGCTGCTAATCGAGAAGCGCGCATTTGATGAACGTGAGCTCTCTTTTTACGTCCGCAGCTTCCGCGCGAAATCGGACCATGGAAGTACCGTTGCGATGCGCTTCGAACGCCGCTTCGTCCGTATACACTTCGTACAGCATGAGATTGTTCTCGGGTTGGAGAACGTCGAAGCGAAGCGTACCGGGCTCGTTTTCGAGACAGCGGTCTCGGTGCGCGAAGAGCAGCGGCAGGAAAATGTCGATCTGTTCCGGCGCAATTTCGTAGGTCGCCACGACTGCGAACTTGCTCATCAAAATGCTCCTCGTTGTAGCCGAACGTTATCGAAAGACGGTTGACGCCAGACGTGCATGTGGATCACAGAGATGCGCGCGTGTGCAGGAATCGGCGTGTCGCCGCAGTTCAGTCGGGCGCCACCTCGGCGGCGAGCTCAATCGGCGCTCGTGAGCTGTGCGCGTTCCGCCTTGGTCAACACGCGTGGCTGCTTGATCGGATCGCCGGAAGGCTCGACAAAGAACGGATTCGTTTTGTACGCGCCGGCGAGGCGGGCTCCGATCACTGACTTCATGATCTTCAAGACGGCTACGAAACTGCGGTACGGTGTGGATTTCACCGCACCCTTTGCGGACTTCGTTTTCAGCATCATCCGCAGCGGGCCGAACGAATCGTCCAAAGAAGGCTGGCTGCCGGTCAAGCAGCTATGCACCAACCCGACGTACGAGGTCTTGCGGTTACGCGGGGTGTTGCCGATCGGCGTGTCGCAACAGGCGGCATACCACCGCAGCAGCCCACGGTCGGACAACGACATGCAAGCGAGAGCGTCCAGGCCCTGCGTGAAGTGAACGTGCCTGGGAAGCGTGGCAACGATCTCGGTGCCGCCGAACTCGTCGAGCACGCCCTCCGAACGTTTGAGAAAATGCGCGAACGCCTGACAGTCGATGCAATAGCAAACGGCGCGCTGCGCCATGTCGGGAGGACTGACGTAACCTTTCAGAGTGCCGCATCGGCACTGCAGCGGATGATTCATTGCGATAGCGTACACCACGAGTCGGTTGTGGGAGTCGGTTGTGGGAGTCGGTTGTGGGAGAGTTGTGGGAACGTGACGACATGGAATGCGACATCCTGGCCACCTCTCTCGTCGCCGCACATGATGCGGCTGGATTCCTTTGGCGCGACCGTCGCTGATACTCGGTCGTTTTCAGAATCGGAGTGCATGTTCTCAGCTATCTTGCTCTCAGTTGTTCGTGTTGGTTACAATCCATTGGAGGTCGGGATGCAGTCGCGACCGCGTTGTCGAAGTCGGCAAGCTCTAATCATCGATCACTCCGGTTGCAATGGATAGCTCGTATCAGGCGAAACCGGAGCTCTTACTAAATTGAATGGGAGCTTTTATTGCGATGAAAAAAACACTCGTAGTTTCCGCGTCGCTGCTCTTAGCTGCGTCGCTCCCTTGGCAGGCAGCCGCCAGCACATATGTGTTCAGCTTCGCAGGCGCTGGAGTAAGTGGCACGGTCGAATTGACTTACGGCGCAGCCACGGACGCGAAGTATCCGCAAGCATTTGAGGTCACCGGAATCAGCGGTACCTTCTCTGACTCGAATAACGGCCTCAACATCGTCGACGCACCGATCGGTCCGCTCGAGCCAATCAAGCACGACACGCCGGAAGCTGCCAACTTGCTGGCACCGCACGATTTCAGCAGGTTCGCGGTAGCAGCGGGCCTGTCCCCGGTGAACAACGGCTTTCTGACCTATGACAACCTCTTCTACCCCGGCGGCTCGCCGCCAACCGCCTCCGACTACCCGGTGCATGGCGGAGTGTTCGATATTTACGGGCTGATGTTCGATATCGGTGGCGGCAGAGTGGTCAACCTCTGGAGCAACGGTGACTTCAGCCCGAACGGTACTGGTCCTATCGATTACGGCGTCGCCGTCGCTACCCACGATACGGCGTTGAATTATGTCAGTGGTGGCGTGTCCGCGGTGCCGGAACCCAGCGCGCTGGTCCTGCTCGGCAGTGGCCTGATCGGCATGCTGGTCTGGCGGCGGCGAGCTGCCCATCAGAGGTCGCTTTAAACGCAGGTGTAAAGAGAAGTTGTTCGGATGAGATACGAGGAGTATCTCATCCGATTCGAACCTAGCGGGCGGGAATAAAACTGGTCTCACCGTCTGGGCCCATTGCCCGGCGGACACTCGAATGCTTTGTCCTGACGGATCACAAATGGACTGGCGGTCCCGACGGATAGTAGAGTCGTCTGATCTGCTCCCTGTCCTCCCGCGCTCTGCTGTGCGATACGTTCAACTAGCGGCTCACTTTCTTGTCGCGCGCGTCTTGCAGCCCTCTCGATGGCTCCGCCGATCTCGTATGGGTGATCGACCGCTTTCGTGACGCCTCACTCAGCCATCTTGTAGACGGTGGACGTGACTACAGTCACAGCGCGCGCTTGAGTTTCCAGTGACTCGCAAACCGCCGCAACCCGGCGAGCAGATTGAGCGATCAACCGCATAATGTCTGCAGCACCATCGACGTCATGTCAGCCGCCGTTGCAATCTGCACAATGGATTCCCTACCCTAACTCGCGAGGTACTCATGGACCATGTTGCTTGCAGACTTGCGATCGGCGCACTCATCGTCATCGCTTCGCCTGCCGTCGCGCAGATAAATCCAACCGATCCGCAGCCGACCTGCACCATGTGTCCTGGGACTTACATCCCGACATTCGAGCTGGAAATCTACATCCGGAAGGCGATCGCCGAGAGGCTCGTGGATCAACAAGTACGGGATGTAGACATCGGTAAAGCCCATATCGGCATCGGCATAGTTCATCGCGGAAGACTAGACGGGCCTTCGCCGAACTCAGTCGCCGAACACGATCAGGTGAGCGAGGTGTATCACATCATTTCAGGCGCAGGCACCCTGGTGCTGGGGCCGGACATCGTGAATAGACAACGGCGGCCGGCGACGATGCGCGCAGTCGTCGAGCTGAATGGTCCGGGCAACAATGGTTCAGAAGTTCGCGACGGCGTGGCCTACGAACTCAAGACTGGCGATGTAGTAGTTATTCCAGCGGGCACCGGCCATTGGTTTACCACGATCGACGACCACATCGACTATCTGATGATTCGAATCGATCCGGACAAGATCACACCGATCAAAAGCGAGACGCAGTCGAAAGAGTATTTGTCC
>JBBRGM010000315.1:0-5723 GCA_038240725.1 Burkholderiales bacterium
ACCGTATCGATCGACTTCAACCACGATCCGCATTCGAGCACGTTCGATTCGACCTTGACCAAGGTGGCTGAGGGTACGTTGGTAAAAGTATCGGCTTGGTATGACAACGAATGGGGCTTCAGCAATCGCATGCTCGACACGACTGTGGCATTGATGAATGCCAAGTAGACTTAAATCGGAGCCGCCCCATCCGTTGCGAAACCCAACCGGGTCGTTGCGAAATCCAGCCGGGCTCCGCTGATACATCAATAGCCGCTTGCTCTAACACGGACTGCCAATGCCGATCTTGAAGATGACTGACCTCGACCTCAAGGACAAGCGGGTGCTGATCCGTGAGGACCTCAACGTTCCCATGCAGGACGGTGCGATCAGCGACGACACGCGCATTCGTGCGTCGCTGCCGGGCATTCGCGACGCATTAGCGAAAGGTGCGCGTGTGATGCTGGTTTCGCATCTCGGGCGCCCGACCGAAGGACACTTCGACGAAAAAGAATCGCTCGCACCGGTCGCTCGCCGGTTGTCCGAGTTGCTCGGCGTCGAGGTACCGCTGCGCCGCAATTGGGTCGATGGCGTGGCGACCGAAGCCGGCAAGGCGGTGTTGCTGGAAAATTGCCGCTTCAACGTCGGCGAGAAAAAAGACGACATTACACTCGCGAAGAAAATGGCCGCGCTGTGCGATGTCTACGTCAACGATGCATTTGCGACCGCGCATCGCGCGGAAGCAACGACGCACGGGATCGCGAAGTACGCGCCCATCGCCTGCGCCGGGCCGTTGCTGGCAGCCGAGTTGGAAGCGCTCGGCAAAGCGCTCAACGATCCAGCGCATCCGCTGCTCGCTATCGTCGGCGGCTCGAAGGTGTCGACCAAACTCACCATCCTTGCCGCGCTTGCCTACAAAGTCGATCAGCTGATCGTCGGCGGTGGCCTCGCCAATACGTTCATGCTCGCTGCCGGCATGAAGATCGGCAAATCGCTATGCGAGCCCGATCTCGTAGGCGAAGCGAAGAACGTGATGGCGATCGTCAAGAAAAAAGGCGGCACGGTACCGCTGCCGGTCGACGTGGTGTGTGCGAAAGAATTCTCTCCAACCGCGGCAGCGACCACGAAAGATGTCGATCAAATCGCCGACGACGACATGATCCTCGACATCGGCCCGAAGACGGCGCGCGTGTTTACCGATTTGTTGACCAGCGCGCGCACGATCGTATGGAACGGTCCGGTCGGCGTGTTCGAGCACGAACAATTTGCCGGCGGCACACGTGCGATCGCCGAAGCGATCGTCGCGTCTTCGGCATTCTCGCTTGCGGGCGGCGGCGAGACGGTTGCCGCGTTGGCGAAGTACGGCATCACCGAAAAGATCGGCTACGTATCGACCGCGGGCGGTGCGTTCCTGGAATTTCTCGAAGGCAAGAAGCTGCCCGCCGTAGCAGTGCTCGAGCAGCGCGCGGCCGCGCAACCGAAAACTTGAAGCCGGGCGCGCAATACTCGCCTAGCGCGATGCGAAGCGCTGCCCGGCAGCGCTCATCTCCATTCGTTCCGGCGCACATCGGGCTACGCCGTCTCTGCTAAAAGGTGCATATGCAACGAAGCACAAAAATCGTAGCCACTCTTGGCCCGGCCAGCACCGATCGCGACGTGATCTACAAGATGGTCGCAGCCGGCGTGGACGTGGTACGCATGAACTTCTCGCATGGCAAGCACGAGGATCATCTGCAGCGTGCGGATACCGTACGCCAGGTCGCGCGCGAGCTCCAGCGCACCGTCGGCATCATGGTCGATCTGCAAGGCCCGAAGATTCGCATCGGAAAATTCGAAACCGGCAAGATCGAGCTGAAAAAAGGCGATCTGTTCGTGCTCGATGCGCAATGCGAGATGGGCAACCAGCAACGCGTCGGACTCGACTATAAAGAATTGCCGCGCGACGTTTCGGCCGGCGCGGTATTGCTGCTGGACGACGGCCGCATCGTCCTCGACGTGAAAGAAGTGCGCGGCACGCAGGTGTTTACCACCGTGCGCCACGGCGGCGACTTGTCCAACAACAAGGGCATCAATCGCCAGGGCGGCGGGCTGACTGCACCGGCGCTGACCGCAAAAGACATGGACGACATCAAAGTCTCCGTGCAGCTCAAAGCGGATTTTCTGGCGGTGTCGTTCCCGCGTAGCGGAGCGGACATGTACATGGCACGCGAGCTGATGCGCGCGGCCGGCGGACAATCGCTGCTGATCGCGAAGATCGAGCGAACCGAGGCGATTGCGGCACTCGACGAAATTCTCGCCGCCTCCGACGGCATCATGGTCGCGCGCGGCGATCTCGCCGTAGAAGTCGGCGACGCATCGGTGCCGGCGCTGCAAAAACGCATGATCCGGCTCGCGCGGGAGAAGAACAAGCTCACCATCACCGCAACGCAGATGATGGAATCGATGATCTCCAACCCGATTCCGACGCGCGCGGAAGTATCCGATGTCGCCAACGCGGTGCTCGATGGAACCGATGCGGTGATGTTGTCGGCGGAAACCGCGAGCGGCAAATATCCGGTAGAGACGGTCGAGTCGATGGCGCGCGTGTGCGTCGAAGCGGAGAAGTCGAAAGAAGTCACGCTCGATCGCGAGTTTCTGGATCGTGTGTTCACCCGCGTCGATCAGTCGATCGCCATGGCGGCGCTGTTCACCGCGTACCATCTCAAGGTCAAGGCGATCGCGGCACTTACGCAATCCGGCGCAACCGCGCTGTGGATGTCGCGTCTGAATTGCGGCGTGCCGATCTACGCACTGACGCCGGAAGTCTCGACGCGCTACCGCGTGTCGCTGTTCCGCGATGTGTACCCGTTGATGCTGCAATATTCGGGCGACAATCGCGAAACGCTTTTGCGGCTGGCGGAAGAAAAGTTGATCGACTCGGGGGCGGTGAAGCCGGGCGATCTTATCGTTGTCACGCTCGGCGACCCGATCGGTCAGCCGGGCGGCAGCAACACGATGAAGATCATCAAGGTCGGCGAGTACTAAATGCAGCTGCTGTGCATTGTTTGCGATACACCTGAGGCGTCCGGGGATGAGTGATCCCATGGTCGGCATCGTCATGGGCAGCGACAGCGACTGGGACGTGATGCAGCACGCAGCGCGCACGCTGGTTAACTTCGGCGTGCCGCATGAATGCAAGGTCATTTCCGCGCATCGCACGCCGGACGCGATGTTTCGCTATGCAGAGGAGGCCCAGGCGCGCGGTCTGCGCTGCATTATCGCGGGTGCCGGCGGCGCTGCTCATCTGCCTGGGATGATCGCTGCAAAAACCACCTTGCCGGTGCTCGGCGTTCCTGTCCCCAGCAAACATTTGCAAGGGCTCGATTCGCTGCTCTCGATCGTACAGATGCCGCGCGGCGTTCCGGTGGCGACGTTCGCAATCGGTGAAGCCGGCGCAACCAACGCCGGTTTGTTTGCTGTGTCGTTGCTCGCAATCGCGGATGCGAATCTCGCTGCGAAATTGAAGCAGGCGCGCGACGCGCAGGAAGCCAGCGTCGCGGCGATGCAGCTTCCGCCGCTTTCTTAGAGCTCACATGATTGCCCCAGGCGCCTGGCTCGGCCTTCTCGGCGGCGGTCAGCTCGGCCGCATGTTCACTATGGCCGCGCAGAGCATGGGCTACAAAGTCGTCGTGGTCGATCCGGGCAAACTCAGTCCGGCGGGCAGCGTGGCCGATGAGCATCTCGCAGCGGACTATCTCGACGCAACCGCGCTGCATCGACTTGCCGACAAGTGTGCGGCGGCGACCACCGAATTCGAAAACGTACCGGCGGATGCGCTGCGCTTTCTCGCTGAGCACTGTGTGGTAAGTCCGGCGGCGGAGAGCGTCGCAGTCGCGCAGGATCGCATCACGGAAAAAACATTCCTGACTTCGGTCGGCCTCGACGTAGCGCCGTGGAAAGCGATTCGCTCGGTCGGCGATCTCGATGCGTCGATCGCGCCGCTGCTGCCGGGCATCTTGAAGCGCAGCCGCTTCGGCTACGACGGCAAGGGTCAGGTGAGAGTCGCGTCCTTGGAAGAAGCGCGCGCCGGCTTCGCCAAGTTGGACGACGTACCTTGCGTGCTCGAGCAAATGATGTCGCTGGATCTCGAGTTATCCGTCGTCGTCGCACGCGGCTTCGACGGCGCTTGCGTGACATGGCCGGTCGCGGAAAATCAGCACGCGCAGGGAATACTGGATGTGAGCATCGTACCGGCGCGTATCCCCGCCGTACTCGCGCAGCAGGCACAAACGGCGGCGGCGGCAATCGCAACGGCGTTGGATTATCGAGGCATCCTGTGCGTCGAGTTTTTCGTGGTGAATGGCGGCGAGCTCCGCGCCAACGAAATCGCACCGCGTCCGCATAACAGCGGCCACTACACGATCGATGCGTGTGTAACCTCGCAGTTCGAGCAGCAGGCGCGCGTGCTGTGCGGTGTGCCGCTGGGTTCGACGGCACAACACAGTCCTGCGGTTATGGTGAATCTGCTGGGCGACTTGTGGGCGAACGGCGAGCCGCGCTGGGAGCAGGTGCTGCAGCACCCGAGCGTGAAGCTGCATTTGTACGGCAAATCGGAAGCGCGTCCTGGGCGTAAGATGGGGCATTACACGGTCCTCGGAAACACGCTGGACTCGGCGCTCGCGCTGGCGCTGGAAATAAAATCGGCCCTGGTCGCCAACGCGCAGAACGAACAACTCAAGACCGCCTGATCGAAGCGGTGCCACGACCCACGACGCTACCTATGTCCGCCCCTCTACTCGAATCTCAGATCGAATCGCTCGAGCTCCTGCACCGAGGCAAGGTGCGCGACTTGTACGCAGTCGACGATGAACGCCTGCTGATCGTACAGACCGATCGCTTGTCGGCGTTCGATGTCATTTTGCCGACACCGGTTCCGGGAAAAGGCGAAGTCCTCACGGAACTGTCGACGTTCTGGTTTCATCGGCTGGCTCATATCATTCCGAATCATCTGCTCGACGTGAATCCGGTGTCGGTAGTGACTGCGGCCGAGCGCGAGCAAGTTGCCCGCCGTGCGTCCGTCGTGCGCCGTCTCACGCCGCTGCGCATCGAAGCGATCGTGCGCGGGTACATCGCCGGGTCGGGCTGGAAGGAGTATCAGAACAAAGGCTCCATCTGCGGCATCGCGTTGCCGCCGGGTTTGCGCGAAGCTGAACAGCTGCCGAACGTAATCTTCACCCCCTCGAGCAAAGCGCCGGCCGGTACGCACGACGAGAACATTTCGTTCGAAGAGGCCGAGCATTTGCTCGGACCGACCTTGGCGCGAAGAGTCCGCGAGAAATCGATCGAGCTCTACACCGAAGCCGCGCATTACGCGCGCGGCCGCGGCATCATCATCGCCGACACCAAATTCGAATTCGGCACCGACGCGCACGGCAAGCTGTTTCTCATCGATGAGGCGCTGACGCCGGACTCGTCGCGCTTCTGGCCGGCCGAGCAGTACCAGATCGGCAGCAGCCCGCCCAGCTTCGACAAGCAATTCGTGCGCAACTGGCTCGAAGCGCAGCATTGGAACAAGAAACCGCCCGCACCCGCGCTGCCGCCGGACGTGCTTGCACAGACCGCGCAAAAATACCGTGAAGCGCTGCGGCTGCTCACAGCGTGAGCCTGCGCGACACCGGCATGTATTGTCCGAGGTAGACGCAGTTGCTTGATATCGATCGCGCTGCGCGTGTGTTGCGCGCCGGGGGGCTCGTAGGATTCCCGAC
>JBBRGM010000316.1:0-5677 GCA_038240725.1 Burkholderiales bacterium
ATTCGGGCTGGATACAACGCGGCGCGGACCTAAGACAATTCCGCAGGCTCGCCTGCATCGATGTAACCGACCACTTGTCGCCGCTGCGCCCGCCGGATCGCGTTTGCATATAAGCATCCGTTCCAGATGCGCAGCAGTTTCCCGAACGTGTTCGATTAGTCTGGTCGCTCTATATTGAAATATCTAGTGTCCGCTGGCCGCTACAGTAACGTCTGCGACGCGACTTAGAATCTCATAGTCGAACAGTTTGAGGGCCAGCCAGCATCGCTGCGATGCGAGCGATATCGGTATGTCACTTAGATCCTCACGCGCGCCCACCGCTCGACCAGCCGCCGCCGAGCGATTTGAACAAATTGATCGTCGCGGTGTAGCGGCCGAGTTGCGCCTGCACCAGGCTGTCTTCGGCGCTCAACTGAGAACGTTGGCTGTCGAGCACCGTCAGCAGATCCTGCATCCCGTCCTGATAGCGCACCGTCGCGAGCTGATACGCCGTGCGCGCCTGACCTACCGTCTCGGTCAGGATATCGGCACGCTGGCGGGTCGACGATTCTGCGATCAAGCTGTCTTCTACTTCCTTCAAACCAACCAGCACGCTCTGCGCATAGTTTTCGACGAGCTCTTGCCGCGCGCCTTGCGCTATCTCGACCTGGCCGCGCCGTGCGCCGCCGTCGAAAATACTCTGCGCGAGCGACGCGGCGATGGACGCAATGGTCGTGGTGCCGCCGGTCAACACCCCTTCGATGCCGGCCGCAGCTGAAAGACTGACACTCGGATACAGCGCGGCACGGGCAGCGCCGATATCTGCGTTCGCGGCGATCAATCTCGCCTCGCTCGAGCGAATGTCGGGACGGCGTTCGAGCAGCGCAGCAGGCTGTCCGGCGTCGACCGCGGGCAGCTTCACTTCGGCGAGCGATTGGCCGCGTACCGCGAAGCCTTGCGGCGCGCGACCGAGCAGCACCGCCAGTGCGGTCTGCGTCTGTCCGAGACTTTGCTCGAGCGCAGGAATGTCGGACTGAATGTTCAATAAAGTGGTGCGCTGCTGCGCGACGTCGAGCGCCGTAGCGGCACCGCTGTCGGCGCGCACTTGCACCAGGTTCATCAGCTGCGTCGCGGCTTCGAGATTCTTGCGCGCGATTGCGAGACGATCCTTCAGCGCCAGAATCTGCAGATAGTTCGCGGCGACGTCTGCCTGTAACACCAGCTCGACGGCATCGCGGTCGTACACGGTCGCGATCAAGCGCGACTCCGATGCATTTGCGGACGCTCTGTTGCCGCCCCACAAGTCGAGCTCGTAGTTGACCGACAGCAGCGCCTGCGTGCTGGTGTACTGCGAAACGCCGGGGGCTTTGCTGTCGTGGCGGTTGCGATCGGCGGACGCAGACGCGCTCACGCTCGGCGCAAGCGAGCTGCGTGCAATCTTGGAGGACGCGCGCGCCTGCTCGATGCGGCTCACCGCCGCTTTGAGATCATGATTGGCGGCCAGCGATTGCGCGATCAGCTCATCGAGCTCCGCGTTGCTGAAGCGCATCCACCAATTGGCTGCTACGACGTCGCCTTTCGATTCGTCGCCGCGGTCGAATTGCGCCGGCATCGCGACGTCGGGGCGGACGTAGGCCGGAGTCATGCTGCACGCCGTAAGCGTTGTCATCAGCAGCGCGCAACTCAACAGTTTCAGCTTCGTGTTCATGATCGTTTCCTTATTCCGAGGCAAGTGCGACGACAGGGTCCATATGCGCGGCTTTGCGGGCCGGCAGATAGCCGAACAGCAATCCAGTGGCGAATGCCGAGCTGAACGCGAGTATCGCGGGCGTCGCCGTGAATGCGACGTTGGTACCGAGCGCCTGCGCGATGAAGCCGGCAGCGAATCCGAGCGCAACACCGATCAAGCCGCCGATACCGCACACGACCAGCGCCTCTGTATTGAACTGCAGCAGGATGCTGCTCATGCGTGCGCCGGTTGCCATGCGCACGCCGATCTCGCGCGTGCGCTCGGTGACGTTGACCAGCATGATGTTCATCACGCCGATGCCGCCGACCAGCAGCGAGATCGCAGCCACCGATCCGAGCAGCAACGTCAATGTGTTCTGCGTCGATTCCGCGGTCTCCAGCAGCGAGCTCGTGCTGCGCACCTGGAAGTCCAGCAGACCGTGACGCGGCAGCAGCAGCGAGGTGATCGCGCTCTCCGTCGCGTCGCCATCTGCCGTCGAGTTGATCTTGACGTTGATCGAGTTCAGATACTGCACACCGAACACGCGCATGCTGCCCGTCGACAACGGCACCAGCGCGGCATCATCCATGTCGGAACCGAATGCGTTCGCACCTTTCGGGGCGAGCACGCCGATCACTTCAAACGGAATGTTGCCGACCAGCACGAACTTGCCGATCGGATCTTCGCCGTTCGCGAACAAATTGTCGGATACGGTTTTGCCGAGCACGATCACCGCCGCGTAGCTTTTCACATCGTCCTCGGTGATGAAGCTGCCGCGTGCCACCTGCCAGCTCTGCGTGTCTACGTAACTCGGCCACACGCCGGTGATGCTGGTCTGATAGTCCAGACTGCCGAAGCGCAAGGTTGCGCGGCCACGCCGCTCGGGCGATACGCCGGCGACATTCGGCAGCCCGGCAATTGCGCGTGCATCGTCGGGAACGAGCGTTGCCATGTCGCCGGTCGGCCGCTGACCGGGCGCACCGGGAAACACTACCAGCAGATTCGTGCCCATCGACTGAATGCGCTGCATGACCTGCTGCTTGCTGCCGTTGCCGATCGCGAGCATCGTGACCACCGCCGCAACGCCGATGACGACGCCGAGCAAGGTCAGCGCCGTTCTGAACAAATTCACCCGCAGCGAGCGCAACGCCATCTTCGCGGCTTCCCCGAGGTCGCCGAGCCAGTGCGATTGCTCGGTTCGATCCTCACGCTGCAGACTGTTGACGCCGGTCACCTTGGCGCGGCCGGAATCTTCGACGATGCGTCCATCCTTGATTTGGATCACGCGTTCTGCGTGAGCTGCCACTGCGGCATCGTGCGTGATGAGAATGATGGTGTGGCCTTGCGCATGCAACTGCGCGAGCAGCGCTAATACTTCTTCGCCGCTGCGGCTGTCGAGCGCACCGGTGGGCTCGTCAGCGAGAATCACCTCGGCGCCGTTCATCAGCGCACGCGCAATCGATACGCGCTGCTGCTGTCCGCCGGAAAGCTGGTTAGGCCGATGCTCGCTGCGATCGCCCAGGCCGAGCTGCGTGAGCAATGCCTGCGCACGTTCGATTCTGCTGCGACGCGGACGACCGGCATAGATCGCTGGGAGCTCGACATTCTCCGCAGCCGTTACCGAGGACAGCAAGTTGTAGCGCTGAAACACGAAGCCGAACGTATCGCAGCGCAGGCCAGCGAGCTCGTCGCTATCCAGGCTCGCGACGTCGACGCCATTTACCTCATAGACGCCGTGCGAAGGGCGATCGAGACAGCCGAGCAGATTCATCAACGTCGACTTGCCCGAATCCGACTGGCCCATGATCGCGACCATTTCGCCCGCATGAATTTCGAGCGACACGCCGTCGAGTGCGCGCACTTCCGCATCGCCGCTTGTGTAGACCTTGCTGACATCGCGCAGCCGCAGCAGCGGCGCCGTCGAATTCGTATGCAGCGTGTTCATAGTTTCGGCCCCATGTTCGGACGGTTGGTACGCGACGCGGTCGCTTTCGCCGAGGGCTGCTCAGGCAAGACCACCTGATCGCCGGCCTGCAAACCGGAAATCACTTGCGCAGAAGCACGATTGGAAAGCCCGATCTTTACCGAGCGCACGACCGGCCCTTCAGCGGTCACCACCGTAACGCGATACATGTCTGCACCAGCCTGGCGGTCTGGCTGCAACGCGCTCAGCGGAACCAGCGGGACGTTCTTCGCGTCGCCGAGCGAGAAGAACACCTGCACGGTCATCGTCGGCAGCAGCAATCCTTCGCTGTTGTCGACGTCGACCAGCACGTTGTAGAGCACGACGTCGTTCTTGATCGTCGGCGTCGGCTGCACCTGCTTCACAGTGCCTTTCCAACGACGATCCGGCATCCCCAGGGTGGTGAAGTAAACCGACGTGCCTTCCTGGATTTTCATGACATCGGCCTCGGCGACTTGGGCCCACACCGTCATCACGTCGAGTTGCGCAACCTGTACGATCACCGGCGCGGATTGCACGGAGTTGATCGTCTGGCCTTCCAGCGTCGATTGCGACACGACGGTGCCGGCCATCGGCGCGTAAATCTTGGTGTAGCCGAGGTTGGCAACATCGCCCGCCAACGTTGCTTCCGCCGCTTTGATGGTCGCTTTGGTGGCGGCCACTTTCGCCTGTGCGACTTTGGTTGCGGCTTCGGCTTGATCGACCGTGTCCTGGCTGACCGCATTCGACTTGACCATCTTCTTGTTGCGATCGAGCTGCTGTTGCGCGAGCGCGAGCTCCGCGGTCTGCTGGCCGAGTTGCGCCTTCAAGTTGTCGAGATTCGCGCTGTCTTTGCGCACGGTCGATTGATAGACGGTCGGATCGATCTCGGCGATCAGCTTGCCTTTCTCGACGCGATCGCCGATCTCGACGTGGATCTTCTCCACACGTCCGGAAACCTGCGTACCGACATCGACGTATTCTTTGGCCTTCAGGGAGCCGACCGCGGTTACGGTCTTCTCCAGATTGCCGAGCTCGATCGTTGCTGTGGCTTGACCGGACTGTTTGTCGTTGTGCAGAAACTGCCGCGCGCCGACGCCGGCCGCAATAGCCAGCGCCGCGAACGCCAGCAGCGACAGCAGCAGACGCTTGCGCAACGTTTTGGGCAAGCGCGTGCGGCGTCCAGTGCTGCTGGAAACCTGAGGGTTACTGGAAGCTTGTTTCAGTTGGTCCATGTCTCGCTCCGTGAACGGCTGATCGATTTATTTGCCGGACGAAGCGCAGTTTGGAAGCGGACTGTGGAGAGAAATTGGAGATTTTATGGAAGCTGCGCGAAGCGTATTGCTTTGCCGGGCCGGGTACGCCTAAATAGCGGCATCCGCACAGCACGCATTCACCATGAAAACCGGCATCACCGCCAAACTGTTCATCGCTGTTCTCGCTACCGGCATCGTCGTCACCTTGGCGATGGGAGTCGCTGCGCACATCAGCTTCACGCGCGGCTTTCTCGGCTATTTGAACGAACAAGGCATCGAACGCGCCGACAGCCTGCTGCCATCCTTGAGTGCTGCGTACAAGCAGCACGGCAACTGGGATTTTCTGCGCGGCAATCCACGCGCCTGGTTCGATTTAATGCGTGCCGCGCGAGCTGCGCAGAACGACGACACACCGCCGCCCGGTACGCTGCCCGAGCCCGACCTCACCGGCGTGAACCTGCGCGTCACATTGCTCGACGCCGAGCATCGCATCGTCATCGGCCAACCGCTTATCGGGCCGGACGCCGCACAGCGCCCGATCGTTGTCGATGGGCAGACGGTCGGCTGGCTCGCCATCCTGCCGTTCCAACGCGCGACCGCCAGCGCCGGAGTGCGTTTCGAAGACCGGCAACTGCGTGCGACCTGGATCATCGGCGCGGCCGCAGTCCTGCTCGCCGCCTTGGTGGCAATGTGGGTTGCGCGCACATTGCTGGCGCCGGTGAAGCGCATCGCCGCCGCGACGCATCGGCTCGCTGCGGGCGAGTATGCAAC
>JBBRGM010000317.1:0-5653 GCA_038240725.1 Burkholderiales bacterium
ATCGTCTGGGCCCACAATTCGCACGTGGGCGATTCGAGTGCGACAGAAATGGCTTCGCGCGGCGAATACAACATCGGCCATCTGTGTCGGCAGGAATTCGGCAATGCCGCCTATTCGATCGGTTTCGGGACGGACCACGGAGCGGTCGCAGCGGCCTCTGACTGGGACGGGCCGATGGAGGTCAAAGTCGTCCGCCCCTCCGTGCCCGAGAGTTACGAGCGGCTATGCCACGAAGCTAGCGCTCCGCGGTTTCTGCTGCATTTGCGGAGCCCGATTTTGATGGAGCTCGCCGAGGGTCTGTTGAAGCCGCGGCTCGAACGAGCCATCGGCGTTATCTACCGGCCCGAGACAGAACTTCAAAGTCATTATTTCCAAGCGCTTCTGTCGCACCAGTTCGACGAATATATCTGGTTCGACGAGACCAGCGCCGTGACACCGCTCAAGACTGAGGCGCTTGAGGGCCTTCCGGATACCTATCCATTCGGCCTTTGAGGCAGACCATGGCGGCCTGCAGGGACACGCAGTATGTGCTCGACAAGCTGGCCTGGATGCGTGCGGAACGCATCTGGCCGAACGGACTGAGGTATCTTTGGACGGATGCTTTCGGCGTCGTCCTACTCGTCTCGCTCTACGCCGAATCGGGAGAACGCAGCTATCTCGACCAGGCGCAATGGGTCGTTGCTGAAGTCGATCGCGTGCTTGGGCGTCCGCGCGGCATTCGCATCGGCGAAGCCCCCGACTGCTACGCGTATTAGCGAACACATGTCGGTGCGCTCCGAAGGCGGCGGAATGGCCGCGGAAAGATGATGCGCTCTTCGGAGTAGGACGGGAATAAAATTTCAAGAGTAGACTTTCGCAGCGTGCTTCATCCCAAACTTTTTTTGCGACGCTCGCACGGTGCGCCCATGTTCGAGCCATTCGGCGATTAGGGCTAACAAACCACTCGCTATCGAATGCACCGAGCGCGTCATATGTTGGCCACAGTTAGAGTAGGTATCAGTGCTTGACTGCCTATCAGCGTGCTATATCCACTATCCTAACGAGCGCCTGAAAACCTACGACTTGCTAGGAAGTACAGGTGAACAGCGCTTCGATGCGAGCTTCGCCCTTAGAAGGACAATGATGCGGTTAAATCCTCACATGCTAAAGGAGAGCAATCATGATGAAGTTACTTAGCTTACCGTCGCTGGCATTGATCGCTGCACTAATGCCTATCCAGTCTGCCTTACCGGCCGACACCATTGCCGTCACACTGAATCCGACGAACAACTCCAACACGAGTGGAACCGCTACTCTGACTCCGGAGGGCAATCAAACCAAGGTGGTGATCCAGGTGCGGGGCGCGCCCACGGATGCGGTGCAACCCGTCCACTTCCACAAAGGCACGTGCGCCAATCTAGACCCCAAGCCCGTACACCCTCTCCAAGACATTAAAAATGGAACCTCGACCACTGTCGTGCCGGTGGAGATGTCAAAGCTGACGGCTACTCCGCACACCATCAATGTCCACAAAAGCGCTGCAGACATGAAGACATCAGTCGCCTGTGGCGAGGTCAAGGGATAAGACGGCCAAGCCGGCTGTGGATGCTGGCGTACCGGTCAAAAGTTTCAAGGCGAGACGCTGTTGAGTTTCCTATCCGTCGCTTCAAGGGCCGCATCGGTCGTCTATCGTCGGAGTCGCGCCTTTGAAACGGGCGCATTCGGCCTGATGCAATGAGTATTTCTATCGACATAAGACACTAAGGAGAAACATAATGAGCTACACGGAACGCGATCCGGATGCTGTCTAACCGCGGGGATTAATTGAAGACCATGACGACGCGCCTGGCCTCGGCATCCCCTTTTTTGCAACAGTCAGCGAGCTTCGAGTGGCTGCTGAAGCGTTTAATGATGCGGGCTTGACCAGGATATGTTGAAGAACCATGTTCCTGGTTCTACTTCCTCAGATTCCACAGAAAGGCCAGCGTGGCGATCGTCATAATCGCTGCCGCCGCTCAACTGACAGACAGTGGCATCGATACGTATGGCGGGCAGCGGATGGAACGATAGTGGAGAGAAATGATCTCGATGTTCGGGTTTCGTCGGGGATCATGGAAGCGTGAGACTTTGCTGCCGGGTCGCGCAGTTGCGAAGTCCGTAGATCGGCTGCGCGAGAAAAGACCATGAACGCCAGCACACAGCGGCTGCAGGATGTCGTGGTCGTTACCGGGAGCAGCGGCTTTATCGGGTCGGCGCTGGTCAGGAAACTGGCCGAGCATTTCCGCGTCGTGGGCTTCGACCGCGAGATTCCGCCGCATCCGCCAGCGGTCGCGGAATGCGTGTGCATCGATCTGACGTCCGACGACAGCATCACCGCAGCGTTAAAGCGGCTGCGCACGGCCTACGGCGATCGCATCGCGTCGGTGATCCATCTGGCCGCCTATTTCGATCTGACCGGTAAGCCCAACCCGAAATACCAGGAGGTCACCGTCAAAGGGACCGAGCGCCTGCTGCGTGCGTTCCAGGCGTTCGAGCTCGAGCAATTCGTCTTCGCCAGCACGATGCTCGTGCATGCATCGGGGAAGCACGGCAAGCCTATTGACGAGAATTGGCCGCTCGATCCTGCACTGCCGTATCGGGAGTCGAAGATCGTGACCGAACGCCTGATCCGGGAGCAGCGCGGCGATATTCCGGCCGTCATGGTTCGTCCCGCGGGAATCTATGACGACTTGTGTCATTCGGCCTTCCTGGCCCATCAGATCGCGCGCATCTACGAACGCCGGCTGATCAGCCATGTCTACGCCGGCGACCTCGACACCGGCCAACCGTTCCTGCATCTCGACGACCTGACCGACGCGCTGCTGCGCGTCGTCGAACGCCGGCAGACGTTGCCGCCGGACCTGCCGCTGCTGCTCGGCGAAAGCGAGGTCATGGGCTTTGGCAAGCTCCAACGCGAACTGGGGCGGCTGATTCACGGCGAGGCCTGGGAGACACGGGAGATCCCGAAGTCCATGGCCCGGACCGGCGCCTGGATCGAAACCGAAATTCTTGACGAGGACCCATTCATCAAGCCGTGGATGATCGACAGCTCTGACGATCACTACGAGCTCGACACCTCGCGTGCGCGCAAGCTGCTCGGCTGGAAACCGCGGCACAGCCTGCGCGAGACGCTGCCGAAGATGATCGAAGCTCTGAAGCGCGACCCGGCTGGCTGGTACCAAACGAACCAGCTCAACGCGGCCAAGGTAGCGGCGCAGAGCATGGAGGCCAAAGCTGAGGCGGAGAAAAAAGATCCGGTCCGCGAGCACGAAATGATGCACGCCCACATGCAAGCCATGCGCAAGATGCATTTCGACATGCTGTGGGTGCATTACCTCAACCTGCTGCTCGGCGCCTGGCTCGCGACCAGTCCGTTCGTGTTTGGCTCGTTGGGCCAGGAGACGTTCGGCGCGGCGGTGTTGCGAGCGACGCAGGAGCGCACCCTGTGGGCGCCGGAGCTGCGCAGCTGGTGGCTCGCGTGGAGCGACCTCGTCAGCGGCATGCTGATCATGCTGTTCTCGATCTTGTCGCTGTCGCCGCGTCTGGCGTGGGCGCAGTGGGCCAACACGACCGTCGGCGTATGGCTGCTGTTCGCGCCGCTGGTGTTCTGGACGCCGAGCGCAGCGGTCTATTTGAACGATACGATGATCGGCGCGCTGGTGGTGAGCTTCGCGGTCCTGGTGCCGATGATGCCGGGCATGAGTCATGCAGGAATGATGGATTACTCCGACCTACCGCCCGGCTGGAGCTATTCACCGTCGACCTATTTGCAGCGGCTGCCGATCATCGCGTTGGGCGCCGTCGGATTCCTGATCGCGCGCCATCTCACCGCCTACCAGCTCGGCCACATCGATGCGGCGTGGGAGCCGTTCTTCGCATGCACAGGCGGCCTGAACGGCACCGAGACGATCATTACGTCGGATGTCTCCAAGGCGTGGCCGATCCCCGACGCCGGGCTCGGCGCGGTGAGCTACATGTTCGAGGTGCTGATGGGTGCGATGGGCGGTCGTTCACGTTGGCGAACGATGCCGTGGATGGTTGCGATGTTTGGAGTCGTCGTGGTGCCGCTGGGCGTGGTCAGCATCTACTTCATCATCATCCAGCCGATCGTCATCGGCACATGGTGCAGCCTGTGCCTGCTTGCGGGGATCGCAATGCTGATCATGATCCCCTACACCCTCGACGAGTTGGTCGCGATGGGGCAGTTCCTGGCGCAAAGCGTGCGGCGCGGAGAACCATTCTGGCGAACGTTCTTCCGGGGCGGCGCGCAACCCGACGGCGATCGCGACCGTCATCCGGACTTCGACGCACCGCTCTCCGACGCAGTGTGGTCCGCCGTGCGCGGCGTGACGATCCCCTGGACGCTGGTGGCGAGCGTCGTGCTTGGCGTATGGCTGATGTTCAGTCGACTCGTATTCGGCACGCAACCGCCGATAGCCAACAGCGACCATCTGGTCGGTGCGCTGGTCGTCACCGTGGCCGTCATCGCGATGGCCGAGGTCGCGCGTCCGCTGCGGTTTCTCAACATCGTCTTCGGGCTCTGGTTGATCGCCGCCCCCTGGCTGCTCGACGGCGCTGCGACACTGGCTGCGTGGGCCGGCGTCGCTGTCGGCCTCGGCATCATCGTGCTCAGCCTGCCGCGCGGGACGCGCAGCGACGAGCACTACGGGAGCTGGGACCGCTACGTGGTGTAGCCAGGCTCGTAGCCGTCCGGCACCGTATTTGATGCGAAGGAGACGAAAATGATGAACGGCATGATGGATTGGATGGGTGGCGGGATGGGGCTGTGGTGGTTGCTAGGGGTCATCGTGCTCGTCCTCGTCGGGGCTGCGGCGGCCAAATACCTTTTCTTCGACAAGAAGGATCGTTGACGCAGGTGGCGGGCTCGATAGTCGCAAGCCTCATGCGCTTCGTTCTCGCAATCGCTCTCCGAAAGCTGCACGATCCATCGTGACGGCAGGCGCGCATAGCGTCGACGTGGCGAGACGGCGGTCGGGGGGTGACCTCTCTTCAGCGGCCGACACGAACACTGCCTCGCCGCCGTGGCTTCGGCCACGTGTCACCGGCAAGCAGGGACGGGTTGGAACATTTTTTCGGCGGCTTCTCGGAGAATGCCGAAGTGATGGTATGCACGAACGGCCCTTGGCGACAGCAGCGGCGCGTATCTACCAGCGCAACACGAAAAGGAACGGCTCGCGCGGTTCACGACGGTCTACAAAATATGAAGCGACGACAAGCATCGTCGCAGTGAATGGCCTGCCGATGCCGAACGCAAAGTAATCGCTGGCAACATGTAGCCGATCGTTACTTTGTCCCACCTGAGTTTGGCTCCTCTGCCCAGAAGATCCATTCGGCGCCATTCTTATGCCTCTCGCGAGGCGGCAGTACGCCCCGCTCCTCCAGCAAATTTCTCGCCCCACGGTACGCGCTCGCGTAGCAAAAATGGGCCAGATCTGAGAAATCCGGCTCTGGTGCAAATAGAGAGAGCGGTTAGGCTGTAGGCCTTTTGTACTGAGGGCCGGTATGAGCAAACTGGTGAGCGTGGACGAGTTGTTCGAGGGTCGGCACTTCGACCGTGAAGTGATCATCCTGTGCGTACGCTGGTACTTGCGCTACAAGCTGAGCTTTCGCGATT
>JBBRGM010000318.1:0-5643 GCA_038240725.1 Burkholderiales bacterium
TACCAGTCGCACGTGCTCGATTTTTTTGCCGACGATTTTTAAGCCGTTGATGATCGCAGCCCCGACGATGATTGCGGTGCCGTGCTGATCGTCGTGAAAAACCGGGATACTCAAGCGCTCGCGCAGCTTGCGCTCGATGTAGAAGCACTCCGGCGCTTTGATGTCTTCCAGATTGATCCCGCCGAGAGTCGGTTCGAGCGCAGCGATGATGTCCACCAGCTTGTCTGGGTCGCGCTCATTGAGCTCGATGTCAAACACAACGATGCCCGCGAATTTCTTGAACAGGCAACCTTTGCCTTCCATCACCGGCTTGCTCGCGAGCGGACCGATATTGCCAAGACCGAGCACCGCTGTGCCGTTGGTGATCACCCCGACCAGATTGGCGCGCGACGTTAGATTCGCGGCTTCCGCCGGATCTGCCTCGATAGCTTTGCAGGCATAGGCCACGCCCGGCGAATACGCCAGCGCCAGGTCGCGCTGCGTGATCAGACCTTTGGTCGGTGCGACCGAGATCTTGCCCGGCGTAGGTAAGCGGTGATAATCCAGTGCAGCGATTTTGAGCTGCTCTTCCATGTCCTTTCTCCTCGAGTTTTGTACCGGCTTGCGCAATCGACGCGTCGCGCATTACAGACACTGTAATGCTTTCCAGCCACGCGCTCTAGCCGGACATAACCTTAGCCCTCGAGGGTCCGATCAAGAGAAAAAGGGCCAAGGCAGCAATCGCCTTGACCCTTCTCCGGCCGCAACCCTGGCCGCAATCACATGCCGCATGCCGGCATCAATCTGCCAATACGACCTCCGACGTGGCCGCGGGCTGCACCAGCCCCGCTTTCACCGCATCGTCCACCGTCTCCAACAGCACGAAGGTCAGCTTGTTACGCGCTTCTTCCGGCACGTCCTGCAGATCCTTCTGATTGCGTTTGGGCAACATCACCGTGGTGATACCCGCACGCATCGCAGCGAGAATCTTTTCCTTGATCCCGCCGACCGGCAGCACCAGGCCGCGCAGGCTGATCTCGCCTGTCATCGCCACATCGCTGCGCACGACGCGGTTCGCTAACAACGACGACAACGCCATGAACATCGCAACACCGGCGCTCGGTCCATCTTTCGGAATACCACCCGCCGGCACATGGACGTGCACATCGGATTTATCCAGCGTCGTTATATCGATGCCCAGACTTTCCGCGCGCGACTTCACCAACGTCAGCGCCGCCTGCGCGCTCTCCTTCATCACATCGCCGAGTTGCCCGGTGAGAATCAGCTTGCCGTGGCCCGGCGTCCGACTGCCTTCGATGAACAAGATGTCGCCACCGACCGGAGTCCACGCCAGCCCGGTTGCAACGCCCGGCACGCTGGTACGCTGTGCGACTTCGCCTTCGTAGCGCGACGGTCCGAGGATTTCCTGCAATTCCGCAGCGTCCACGACAACGCGCTGCACCTTGCCTTCCGCGATTCGCACCGCGGCAGATCGGCATACACCGCCGATCTCACGCTCGAGATTACGAACGCCAGCCTCACGCGTGTAATCGTGAATGATGCTCTGCAGAGCCGTATCGGTGATCTCGATCGAGTCGGCAGATAGACCATTGCGCTCGAACTGGCGCGGCACCAGATATTTCCGCGCGATCTGCAGTTTTTCCTCTTCCGTGTAACCGGGCAGGCTGATGATCTCCATACGATCGCGCAACGGCCCTGGAATGGTATCGAGCATATTCGCCGTCGCAATAAACGTCACGCGCGACAGATCGTACGGCACACCGAGATATGCATCGCGGAAGGTCGAGTTTTGCTCCGGATCCAGCACCTCCAGCAACGCAGACGACGGATCGCCATGGAAACCGTTACCGAGCTTGTCGATTTCATCGAGCATCATCACGCAATCGCGGCTGCCTGCTTTTTTAATCGCTTGAATAATGTTGCCCGGCAACGCGCCGACGTAGGTGCGCCGATGTCCACGAATCTCCGCTTCGTCATGTACACCGCCCAGCGACACACGCACGAACTCGCGGCCCAGCGCCTTGGCGATACTTTGCCCGAGGGAAGTTTTTCCCACGCCGGGCGGCCCGACGAAGCACAAGATCGGACTGTGGCCCTGCGGGTTCAACTTGCGCACTGCCAAAAATTCGAGAATGCGTTTCTTGATCTTGTCGAGACCGAAATGATCTTCATCCAAGATCTTTCGCGCAACCGCGAGGTCGATTGTTTCTTCGCTCTTGATCTTCCACGGCAGCTCGATCAGCCATTCGACGTACGTACGCGCCATCGAATATTCGGTCGACGAGTCGGGCATGCGAGCCAGGCGCTTCAATTCCTTCTTCACGTGCGTTTCTACTTCTTCCGGCATGCCGGCTTCCGCCACCGCTTTTTGCAGATCGTCGATGTCGGCGCCGCTTTCGTCGTCGTCGCCGAGCTCTTTGCGAATTGTCTTCATCTGCTCGCGCAAGAGAAACTCGCGCTGCCGCTCATCGACGCTCGCTTTTGTGCGGTCATCGATTTCCTTCGACAGCTTGAGTACCTGAATGCGGTGATCGATGAGACCGAGCACGTTATCCAGTCGCGTCTGCACGTTGAAGGTTTCCAGCACCTTCTGCTTATCTTGGACGTTGATGTCCATAAAGCCCGCGACCATATCCGCGAGTCCGCCCGGCGACGTGAAATTCTGCACGGCGGAGGCGAGCTCCGGCGGCGTTTGCGGCAGCAACTCCAAGGCTTCGCCTGCGCGTCTCTTCAGCTGCAGAAAGCGCGCTTCGATATCCTGACTGACTTGATCGCCGTCGATGATGCGATCCACGCGCGCGACCAGAAACGGGTAGCCGGGCAAAAATTCGCGGATGCGAAACCGCTGCTGCCCCTGCGTGATCAGATGATGACCGCCATCCTGCGCGGTGATGTAGCGCAGAACTTGCGCCACCGTACCGACACGATGCATATCTTCCGGCCCAGGATTGTCTTGCGACGGGTCCTTCTGCAATAGCAGCCCGATCGGCCGCTCGCCTCGCACCGCTTGCTGAGCGGCTGCGATGGATGCATCGCGACCGATGCTGAGCGGCAGGATCAGTCCAGGGAACAGAATCATGTTGCGGACGGGCACGATAATGAGCGCGTCCTCGGGAATATCGAGCACCTGCGTCCCTGACTTTATATTTGATGCGCCCGGCGCATCGGGTGTTGCAGACGCCGGACGCGCTTGATTGTTGTTATCCAAGTTCAACGTCATTACGTTCTCCTCAAGCGAGACGGCGCAAGCCGACTACCAGGCAGCCGTTTTCGAAACGCTGCTCGCGTACTTCGAATCGTCCGCTGGGAATCGGTACTCGCCGCTCGAACCGGCCATAAGGGATTTCCAACCGCTTAATTGCGCCTGGAAAAGATTTTGCCGGCATCGGCCGCTCACCCTGGAGCACCAGACTGCCGCCTTCGATCGTGGCACGCACACGCTGCGGCGACACACCAGGCAGCGCGACTAAAATCCAGTAGTCGTCATCCGTCTCGATAATGTCTACTGGCGGCTGCCAGCATGGTTGATCCGCAGCCGAGCGCCCGGGCTCGAAAAAGTGACGATGAAACCGGTCAGCTTCGTCGAGAATCGCGAGCGCCTGAGCCCACATCCAAGTCCGAGGATCGCGTACTGTCATTGGTTTCCTTTTGACGCATTGTTCAAGCGCGACTTCGCGCCACACGTCAACGCATATCGGGGTGGAGGGGGGCTTTTCAATGGCATGGGCTGCCGCCCCGTGATCGTCGATCAGGTAGCCGCGATGATCAGTGACTTTAACGGCGGTGATCAGTGTGAAAGCGGAGCCATATAGGAATGCCTGAAACCCCGGCCTTCCTGACTACGTGAATTAATTCGCTTCCAGAGGGATTCGGCCGTTTAAGGACCGTCGGCTAAGTGTCGTGCCTTATCGGTGATCATTAATCACTGATCACCGATAACTAGCCCGTTAGCACCGATCACCGCCGTCAAATACGAATCACCGCGGTCAAGCGCATATCACCTATTCTCGCCACCCAGTAGCGGGGCGAGGTCAGGATTCGTCATGACCGCCGCGACCGCTTGCTGCAGCAACGCGCCGCGGAACTGGTCGAGCTTGCCGAAGATCGAGCGCGCTTCGTCGGCTCGCAAAAACTTTCGCACGACTTCGATTTCTTGCAAGCTAAAGGTGGTGGCGGTGCTGCGGATGATCGCTTGACGCAGTGCTTGTACGACCTTTGGGTCGCGCAGCGCCGCGATGCCGCGGGCGCGCTGTGGCTCGGGCACGCTATCGAGCATCTGATAAATCTGCCGCGTCGTCAGCTCGCGGTACAACGGAATATCGAACAGGCGCGCAGCGGCGGAGTCGCGCAGCTGCGAAGGCTCCAGATCCGCGGACCATGCAACGCTCGCTGACAACGACGAGACCAGCGCGACAACCGCGGCGCATGCGAAAAAATTCGAGGAAAATTTATTCACGCGGAAGTTGCGCCTCGAGGGTTTGAACTATTCGCTGCAACTCTTCGATGCGCTCGATCATCCCAAGTGCAAGCGCAACCGCCGACGGCGAGAGCTCGAAATTCGTACGCAATCGATTCGCCGTGCGACCGATGACGATAGAGCGCGCCGCAAAGCGCCACTCGACCGGCCGGCTACCTTGCGGTGTGAAGACGCCGTACTCGACAAGTTCGACGATCTCTGCGCTGCTCAACCCCGAAGCACGCTCGAGCTCGTCGAGCGGAATCTGCATCTGCTCCTCGAGCCAAACTGCTTCATAAGAAGGCATCGTCATTTGTCCGCTCGGATCATCCGAAATGGGCGCGCGGGTTGAACTTGGATGCGTTCTGCAATTCGCGGTACAGCTCTTTCTCGCGATCGCCGATCGCGGACGGCGTAACGATCTGCAAGACGGCGAACAGGTCACCTTCCCCGCCACCGGGCCGCGGCAATCCCTTACTGCGAAGACGCAGCTTCTGGCCGGCACGCGAGCCGGGCGGCACTTTCAGCGTGATGCGGCCGTCGAGCGTCGGGACTTCGATCTCGGCGCCGAGCGCGGCTTCCCATGGGGCAACCGGCAATTCCAGATAGAGGTCGTGTCCGCTGACCTTGAACAAATCATGCGGCCGCAATTGAATGTTGACGTACAGATCGCCATTCGGACCACCCCCGCGGCCGGGACCACCCTGCCCCGGTACGCGCAGGCGCTGTCCATCGGTCGCGCCCTTCGGAATGCGTACCTTGACGTTCTTCGTGCTACGCCGAAGTTGCCCGTTGCTGTCCACCTCCGTTCCCGCGATCGGAACTTCAATCTCGAGTCCGCGCGCGACTTCCTCTACTGAGAGATGCGCAGTGACTTCAAAGTCCTGGCCGGGCATACGCATCGAGCCGCCGCGTTGACCGCCGCCGAAGCCACGTCCGAGGCCGGAAAATAGATCGGACAGATCGATGTCCCCCAGATCCTGAAAGCCACCCTGACCACCCGCGTTTCCGGTGCGAAACTGCTGCTGCCAATCGGGCGGCGGACGAAAATCCTGTCCTGGCTGGTAATAGCCCATTTCATCGTAGGCTTTGCGCTTCTCGGCGTCGCCGACGACGTCGTAGGCTTCCTGCACTTCTTTGAATTTCTCCTCGGCGTTCTTTTCTTTCGAAACGTCGGGATGGTATTT
>JBBRGM010000319.1:0-5629 GCA_038240725.1 Burkholderiales bacterium
TATCACGATAACGCCTGCCGGCTGAACAGATCGCCTCTGTAAAACACATTTTCGAAAATTCATAACTCCATGATCAGATGCTCTGTTTACAGCATCCGCCGTGGCCGATTTTTCAATCGGCAGTGATGACACACGGTTTGACTGCCCTACTGCATCCTCCAGCATTCAACGGCGCAAGTGACCATGTTGATTGAGCATAGATCGACGCTGTACCGAAACCGAATGTAGCGTTGCTTTTCTGGTAGGCAGCACGTTTAGGAAATGAACAAGATGCGCACGAAGCTGAAGGCATTAGCACTTGCCGTGAGCTTGGGTTTGGCCATAGCGGCACCTGCTAAGCGGCAATATTCAACACAACGGCACTGGATATGTATCCGACGAGCACTCCGGGAGTCCAGTTCGCGTTTATCAGTAATTTCTTCACCACCGGCGGCACGGCTTTTGATGACTTTTTTACGTTTGACCTCAGCGGAACGGGTTCGCAGGCGGGGGGAAGCGCATCAGCCCTATCAACCAAATTCACCGGCTTCACCATCTCGCAAACGCCTCTAGCTCTTACGATGAAGCTCGTCGCATGGGACGGAACGGGTTACAACACGGTGCTTGCCAACAGCGGATTACCTAGCCTTACACCGAGCGTAGAAGCAGCACTTGGTGCAAACATCGGCGGTGCGACCGGCCACGGGTACTACGCGCTGGAAGTGCTGGGGACCACGCCGGTTGGGGCAGTCATCACCCAGTACTCCGGGCAATTGCAGCTGGCGGCAGCAGCGCCGGTGCCTGAGCCTTCGACTTACGGTTTGCTCGGCGCAGGGCTGGTATTCGTAGCCTGGCAGGTTCGCCGCAATTCGAAAGAGATGTAATCCGAATTCATAGCCGGCTCAAGACCGGAAGAAAAAGGGCGGTGTCTTTGGACATCGCCTTTTTTTGGGTCATCGCAGTTCACCGAATACGCGCTCCGTAGTCGCGCTGCGGCGTCAATCAACCTCCAGGCGCACCTTGGGTATTTACGTACAGCGAGTAGACGCTCTTGCTTGCGGCCATCAACAGCCGGTTGCGATGCAAGCCGCCGAAGCAGAGATTGGCGCAACGCTCGGGCAGATTGACACGCCCGATCAACCTCCCGTCAGGGTTGAATATAGCGACACCGTCTAGGGAAGCATCGCCCATCCCCCATCCCATCCAGAGATTGCCATCGACGTCGCATCGCATTCCGTCCGGCGTACCTGGACCGACATCGATGTGCTTTCGTTTATTCGCGAGTTTGCGCCCGCCATCGACGACGTCGTATGCGTACATATTGCGTGGACTTCCCCCCGACTCAATGAGATAGAAAACCGATTCATCCGGGGAAAAGCACAGTCCGTTCGGACGATTCACGTCGGCTTCCACGACCGTCATTTCGCCGCTCGTGCCATCGACGCGATAGACGTGCATCGGCAATTCCTGCTGCGCGACGTAGCCTTCGTAGTAACCGAAGAGACCAAACGGCGGATCGGTAAACCAGATCGAGCCGTCCGACTTCACGACAACGTCGTTCGGGGAGTTGAGGCGTTTACCCTCAAAACGATCGGCGATGACCGTACGCGTGCCATCGTATTCAGTCCGCGTCACACGTCGAGCACCGTGCTCGCACGTGATCAAGCGTCCCCACCGATCGCGTGTGTTGCCGTTCGCGAAGTCTGAAGGCTTGCGAAAAACGCTCACGGCGCCGGTTTCTTCTTCCCACTTCATCATCCGATTGTTGGGAATGTCGCTCCATAGAAGATAGCGACCGTCGCCGAACCATACCGGCCCTTCCGCCCAGCGAAAGCCATGTGCGATGCGCTCGACCGATGCAAGATTCAGACGGTACTTCGCGAAGCTCTGATCGATGATCTCGACAGCAGGATCCGGATAGCGCTGGCTTGGATGCCATCGCGTTGCCGCTTCGTTCTGTGGTTCGCAATCTGACGAATTTGTGCTCATTTTAATGTGGCTCTTTCTCCGAATGCCAACGACAGAAGCCGCGCACGTCGCTCAGACGAGCCCAGCAAAACTGTAATTCTCACACAGGCGCCGGGCGCGCCGCAAATACCGGCGGCGATTCCTCGATCGGCAGATTGATGAATGCAGCAGCAAGGGCGAGCGCGATATCGGCATACCACATCCAGGTGTAACTGCCGGTGTGTACGAGCGCCAGTCCACCCAGCCATGCGCCGAAGAAGCCGCCGATCTGATGCGAGAGCAGCGTAAGCCCGAACAAGGTTGCGAGATAGCGCGTGCCGAAAAGTTTTCCAACCAGGCCAGCCGTGGGCGGTACGGTAGACAGCCAGGTCAGCCCGAGCACCGCGGCAAAAACATAGAACGTCAGCGAGGTCTTCGGCGCGATGAGATAGATGGCGACCGCGGCAGCGCGGCTGAAATACAACCAGAAAAGAAGCGACTTCATGCGAAAGCGATTGCCCAGGGCACCCGCGGTCAAACTGCCGGCGATGTTCGCCAACCCGATAATCGCAAGCGAAGCCGCTGCGACGCCGGATGGCAATCCGCACAGTTGGACTTCGCCCGGCAGATGCGTGACGAGGAACGCGATGTGGAAACCGCAAGTGAAAAATCCAGCATGCAAACACCAGTAGCTCTTGTCGCGACCGGCGATGCGCAACTGTTCTCGCAGTCCCACCCCTCCGGCGCCCGCGACCGTGCCTACGCCGGGCGCAATCGCGGCCGGTGGATTGCGGGTGAGTACACGTGCCAGCGGCAGGGTGATGAGCGCTGTCGATGCCAGAACGAGCATCGCCGCTACCCAACCGAAAGCGGTGATGAGAAACTGATTGAGTGGTGCGAAAACGAATTGACCGAAACTGCCGCCGGCGTTGATGAAGCCGGCGGCGAACGCACGCTTTTCCGCCGGCAAATGTCGCGCCGTCGCGCCGATAAGAATCGAGAAACTGCCGGCGCCAGCGCCTGCTGCCATGACTACGCCTACCGTGAAGAGCAGCATCCACTGACTGGTCACGAACGGCGTTAACGCCGTGCCAAGCGCGAGCAGGATACCGCCCACGACGATTACTCGCGCTGCACCGTAGCGATCCGCAATCGCACCGAAGATCGGCTGAGACGCCCCCCAGGTAAACTGACCGACGGCCATCGCGAAGCTGATGGCGACGATTCCCAGCCCGGTTGCCGTGTTGAGTGGCGAGATGAACAGTCCAAGCGATTGTCGCGCACCCATGGTGATCATCAAAATTGCAGCCGCCGTGATCATCAGCGGCCAAGTAGATACGCGAACCTGAGTAGACGCTGGCTCGGTCATTCGGAATCTCCTTCGGGGTCAACTACCGGTCGAAACAACGGTAAACATCGGTCCAGCACGTCGTGCAGCCCCGTCACCTCAGCGGCCTGGATCGTTGCGTCGACTTCAGCTTGAGCGCGGCGCCAATAGACGCGCGCTGCGCGCAACTGCGCATCGCCGGAACGCGTAATCCTGACGACACGTATACGCGCGTCCTGGGCGCTCGCACGCACCTCGACCCAGCCGGCGGCGAGCACGGGTTTCAAATTGCGCGTGAGCGTCGTACGATCCATATCCAGCGCGTCGGCCAATTGCGAGATAGACGCGTTGCCCAACCGCCGCACTTGAGCCAGCAGCGAATATTGCGTGACGCGCATGCCCGCGGCGGATAGGGCACGATCGTATACGGCGGTGATGCGCCGCGTAAGCCGGCGCAGCTTGAAACATGTGCACGCATTCGTGCTCACGAGCTCAGCGAGAGCTGCAGTTGATGGCATGCCGCGGATTATAGTGTACATGCACGCATTTCGCCAAGCGCCCTTCGTCAGGAGCGTTCGGTGCTCGGTGTGCGGTGGGGCACGGGCATCGAGCCGTCAGCGACCACGGATCGCGCCGTGTTAGTCTTGCCGCGCTCTATGCACCTCCGCCCTGCGGCCTGATCACAAGCGAGCCTACCGCGCGGCGTGCAAAGTCTTTGCGCTCGCCTGAGCTCGATGCAGCCCCGAATGCCAATCGAACGACTCCACCTTTATGAGACGCGCATATGAATCTTGATCGCGTGACCAGCGGGCGCGACGTGCCCACCGATGTGAACGTCATCATCGAAATCCCGATGCACGCGGCGCCGATCAAATACGAAGTCGACAAGGAAACCGGCGCCGTGTTCGTTGACCGCTTCCTATCGACTGCAATGTTCTATCCATGCAATTACGGCTACGTCCCGCAGACGCTATCGGGCGACGGTGACCCGGTCGACGTGCTGGTCTTGAGCCCGGTTGCGATCATTACCGGCGTCGTCGTACGGTGCCGGCCGATCGGTATGCTAAAAATGGAAGACGAAGCCGGCGACGACACCAAGCTCCTGACGGTACCGGTCGACAAGCTGTCCAACTTGTATCGGGACGTCGAATCTCCGCGTGATTTGCCCGACGCCACGCTTGCGCAGATCTCGCATTTCTTTGCGCACTACAAAGATCTCGAGGTCGGCAAATGGGTGAAGGTTGCGGGCTGGGTGGGCGCAGAAGAAGCGAAGAAGGAAATCATGGAAGGCGTCGCCCGCTATAAACGCGCGAAGCGCAAAGTTCGCTCATAACGCCGAAATCTGTCGCGTGACCCCACTCGGGTTCGTCCCTGGCTAGACCGCTAACACGCGCCAGCGCGGTGCAATTCTGAGAATCGCGCACCAGAAGCGCGTTGGGTCTTCTCGATCAGTATCGCGTGCGGTAGATTGTCCGACGCCGGCAACTTTAAGAGACCTGCTTTCGATTGATAGCGCTATCGATCGGAAGTATTTTTGGCGCAACGTCATCCGCCGGTCGCAGCACGTGCGCACATTCTTTCCAGGAGAAACCAGCATGCTTTTGAGGTCAGGCAGGTCAGGGAGATTGAAGAGAATGCTTACCGGCGCCGTATCGATCGCGGCGCTTTGCATAACCAGTTTCGCAGGCGCGGCGCGTCCGGTCACCGATGAGATGCTGCTGAATGCAGCGAACGATTCGAACAATTGGATCATGGCGCCGCGTGATTATTCCAGCACGCGCTACAGCCCGCTCGCTGCGGTCAACACCGAGAACGTCAAGCGATTGGTGCCCGTGTGGTCGTTCTCCTTCGGGGTCCTCGATGCGCAAAACACCACGCCGTTGGTATTGGATGGCGTGATGTATGTCACGTCGTCGCATGGACGCATCTTTGCAGTCGACGCGCGTAGCGGTGCGATGAAATGGCAGTACGCGCACCCGCTACCGGACGATATCGGCAAAATGCTCTGTTGCGACGTGGGAAATCGGGGCGCGGCGTTATACGGCGATAAGGTGTTCTATACGACGCCCGATGCGCACGTGATTGCGCTGGACCGCGAAAGCGGCAAAATGGTTTGGGACGTAACGATCGGCGACTACACGAAGGCATACACGTTGACCGTTGCTCCGCTCGTGGTGAAAGGCAAGATCGTCGTCGGCATGTCAGGCGCCGAGTTTCCAACGCGTCTATACATCGAAGCGCTCGACGCCGAGACCGGTAAGCAAGCGTGGCGTCGATACACGATCCCTGCACCCGGCGAACCTGGGTCGGAGACGTGGGGCTCGACCGATGGCGAAGCGTATAAATACGGCGGCGGCTCTGCATGGATCACCGGGT
>JBBRGM010000320.1:0-5626 GCA_038240725.1 Burkholderiales bacterium
CGGGTCCCGTCATGAGTGTGCCTTGATAGCGGTAATACGTCTGATCGCCATTGCGGTGTGTTCTCAAGGCAAACCCGGAGACCTTGCCGGTACCGCCGACGAGATCGGACTGGCCGTAGTTGATCACCGGTACTTCGTTCCAATCCGGATTGTCGCTAAGGGTCATGTCCGTGCGCACGGTGCGCACCAACTGGTGGTCCGGCTGGTCGCCGGGGGTCTCGATCTTGATTGAAATGATCGGGCCCATCTGCGCCGTGTACGTGAGGGTTTGCTTGTCGGCTGCCTGCACCGACAGCGCCGACGAAGCGGTAATGAGGACAACGGTAACGACCAGCGCGAAAACAAACGACATACGGTTCATGGCGGTCTCCTCTAGTTATTCCTAAGAGTCCCTCCAGCCGATGCCGTTATAACCACAAGCGCCGCTTCGTTCTATGACGGACCCGTTCAGGTCCGACTACGAGCTACGCGCACCGGACAGTGAGTTGCTCCCTGTGCATGCAGATCCCCCTTGCAGGTGTAAACGCGGCTCGAGTCGGAACCGCGCGGTGAAAAGCATGAGCCGATCCGGGAAGGCGCGCAAGCGAGTCGCATTTGCGCAGGGGCAAACCCAGCAATGCCCGCGCGGGCTGCACGAGGCATTGAGGTCCGACGATCCGAACGCGTTTACGCCGGCTGCGCGCTGGCCACCTGCAGCTCGTGCGTGCCCTGCGGCGTAGGTCGCAGGTGCACCCGCGTTGGGTGAAAGTCGGCGAGTTGATCGCGATGCGCGATGCTGATGATGGCAGAGCCCTTCAATCGTTGCGATAACAGCTCGTACAAACGCATTTGACTTGCGTCGTCAAGATTCGACGTCGCCTCATCGAGAAACAGCCAGGCCGGCCGTTGCAGCAGCGCGCGCGCAAATGCCACGCGCTGCTGCTCGCCGCCGGACAACTGCATACCCCAGTTCGCGACTTCGTTCAGGCGCGGCAGCAGATGCGAAAGACCGACTGAACCCAGCACTTCGGTGATCTGTTCATCGTCGAACAGGGCTGCGCGCGCCGGATACGCTACCGCCTCGCGCAGCGTTCCGAGCGGAAAGTAGGGTCGCTGCGGCAGAAACAGCGCGTCGAATTGTTCCGGCTGCACGATGCGGCCGCGGCCGAACGGCCAGATGCCGGCGAGGGCGCGGAATAGCGTGCTCTTGCCCGAACCGGATGGACCTTGAATCAAAACGTGCTGCCCTTGCTTCAAGCTCATCGTCGCGTCGCTGACCAGCAGTTGCTCGGTCGGCAGATCGACTTGCAGATGTTGCAGCTGCAGTTCGCCTGCTGCGCCGAGTTCCCGATCGATACCCGCATTTGCGCGCTGCTGACGCTGCGCCTCGAGCACGGCCAGGTGGAAGCCGACCAGACGATCGACAGTGGCTTTCCAGATCGCGAAGTTGGTGTACGCGGTGATGAACCAGGACAGCGATTCGCGCACATAGCCGAATGCGCTTGCCGTCTGCATCAGGCCGCCCAGAGGAATGGAGCCGGAGAAGAAGCGCGGTGCCGCGACCACGAACGGGAAAATGACAGCGAGCTGACCGTAACCTGAGGTGAACCAGGTCAGCTGCTTTTGCCGTCGCATGATGTTCCACCAGTTCGAGAAGATATTCTTGAAGCGCGAATTGAACGTGGTCAGCTCATCGGTCTCGCCGTGATAGAGCGCGACGCCCTCCATATTTTCGCGGAAGCGCGCGAGGCTGTAACGGAAATCGGCTTCGTAGCGCTGCTGATTGAAGTTCAACCCGATCAGCGGCCGTCCGATCTTGTGCGTCAGGACGTTACCGGCAACCGCATAGAGCAATGCCGCCCACACCATGTAGCCGGGAATTACGATTTGATATTCGCCCATCGGCACCGTCAGCGGTCCGGATAGTACCCAGAGCACGCCCACGAACGACACCAGAGTGACGATGGCATTGAGCAATCCGACCGACAGGTTCAGCGTTTCGTCGACGAAGATCTTCAAATCTTCCGCCACGCGCTGATCCGGGTTGTCCGTCTGCGTGCCGGTGAGTTGCATGCGGTAGTACGTGCGATCGCCCAGCCACTCCTTCAGATAGTTGTTGGTGAGCCAGCGGCGCCAGCGGATCTGCAGCATCTGCGTGAGATAGAGCGAGTACACCGCCATCACGATCCAGCAGGTGGCAAGCACAGCGAACCAGGTGATCTGCCGGTAGAACTCCGCCTGATTCTTATCCTGCAGCGTATTGAAGAACAGGTTCTGCCACTGATTGATGCGTACGTTCATGTACACCATGCCCAGCGCGAGGCCGATGATGGCGAGCAGCAACAGGCGGGCGATTAGTTTTTCTTCGGAAAACCAGTAGGGCTTGAACAGCGCCCAGAAGCCGCCCCAGAAACCGGATCGAGTGACCATGCCGATGCATCCTGTAATGTGTAAATGCCGACGGCAACCGCGGCTTGAACAGCAGGGCTCCGTCTTGGGCTTGCGACCCGGCTAGCGGGTCGCAAGTTTGGAAATCAATTTTTCTACGCCTGCGTGCAACGAGCGACGCACGTAAGTGCCGTCACGTGGATCACGGTTTGAACAGTGTATTGATTCCGAACAAACGCGGAATAAAAAGCCTCGGCGCGCATCTGCACGGCGTCAATATACGCTGCGTGGCTTGGGCGGGACTTAAAGCCCGCGAGCTTCTGGCGGCGCCGATCTCGAGCCTCGACCATAGTGCATGCTGCCATGCGCACACTGGCTGACGCGATGATGCCACGCGCACGCCAGATGACGCGATGATGCCACGACCGCGACGGCCCGAACATCTGCCGCCGGAAACACCGCCGCGCGGCGGTCTAGCGCGCACTCACCCGAGTACGACGCGCACGCGATGAGCTCTACCGTCGTCCACCAGTGGAATGCTGGGTTCTTCGATGCGTTGCATCTGGCCATCCAGATCGATACGCGTTACGCCGCGGCTCACGTTATGCGGATTCTCCACGGCAATCTCGTAGAGCGATGAGCCGTGGCGATAGCGCACGCTATACCCCGGCCATTCCGGCGGAATACACGGATCGAAGCGCAGCGTGTCGCCGCGTTTGCTGACGCCTAATATCCATTCCGTGCCGGCGCGATAGAGCCAGCCGGCAGCGCCGGTGTACCAGGTCCAGCCGCCGCGCCTTACGTGCGGGGCGACCGAGTAGATGTCCGCCGCGACGACGTAAGGCTCGACCTTGTACGCATGCACGCCGGCGCGCGTGCCGGCCCGGTTGATCGGATTGATCATCCGGAATAACTCGTTGGCCTTCTGGCCCTCGCCCAAGGCCGCAAATGCAATTACCGACCACACCGCGGCATGCGTGTACTGGCCGCCGTTCTCGCGCACACCCGGCAGATAACCTTTGATGTAGCCCGGATCGAGCGGCGTCTTGTCGAACGGCGGCGCGAACAGCAACACCAGATCGTCGCCTGGACGCACCAGAAATTCCTCGACCGACTGCATCGCCCGCTTTGCGCGCTCGCGATCGCCGGCACCCGAAATCGCACTCCAACTCTGGGCGATCGAATCGATCCGACACTCGGCAGCCGCTGCCGTTCCCAACGGCGTGCCGTCATCGAAGTAGGCACGCCGGTACCAGGCGCCGTCCCAGGCTTCCTTCTCCAACGCATTCTTGATCTGGGCGGCGTGGCGCATCCAGCGATCGCCATCGTTTTGCCGCCCGTGCGGTGCGGCGAGAACCGAGAATTGCTCCAAGGTGGCGTATAGGAACCACCCGAGCCAGACGCTCTCGCCCTTGCCGCCGGCGCCGACGCGATTCATGCCGTCGTTCCAGTCGCCGGTTCCCATCAGCGGCAACCCGTGCGCACCGGTGGCAAGCCCACGCTCGATTGCGCGCGCGCAATGATCGAATAAGGTGCCGCCGGCCGGCGCATTGCGCGGTTCGAAATAAGCGTCCTCTTCATCCTGCGGCAGCGTCGGACCCTCTAAGAAGCCGACATTCTCGTCCAGGATCTTGACGTCGCCGGTCACCGAAATGTAGTGCGCCGTGACGTAGGGCAGCCATAACAAGTCATCCGAGCAGTGTGTGCGCACGCCGCGCCCGCTTGGCGGATGCCACCAGTGCTGCACGTCGCCCTCGACGAACTGCCGGCTGGCAGAGCGCAGTAGGTGCGCGCGCGTAAGATCCGGCCGTGCCACCGTCAGCGCCATGCTGTCCTGCAGTTGATCGCGGAAACCGAATGCGCCGCCGGCCTGATAGAAGCCGGCGCGCGCCCACATCCGGCACGCCACGGTTTGATACAACAGCCAGCGATTGAGTAAAAAGTCCATCGACCGCTCGGGCGTACGCACTTCGACTTTGGTGAGAATCGATTCCCACTCGTCGGTCACCCGCGCGAGCGCTTGACGTGGATCGGCTTTGCGTATGCGCTCGATCAAATCGCGCGCAACGCTGCGATTGTCGGCTTGCCCCAGCAAGAACACGATCTGGCAGCGCTCGTTCGGTGCCAGGGTCACCGTCGTGCTCAGTACTCCGCACGGATCGAGTCCTACACCGACGCGGCGGCTGAACGGCGTGTCGACCAGCAGCGCAGCGGGTCGTTCGAGATTGCCGTTGCGGCCGATGAATTCGCGGCGATCGCCGGTCCAGTCGCTTTGCCGTCCCATCGCATCCATAAACGCGACACGCTCGCCGAACTCGGCGTTCCATGGATTGCGCGCGAACAGCGCACCGGTCGCGGAATTGATTTCGGTGACGATGAACGGCGCGCCGGCCGCACGCACCGGCCCAAGCGCCCACTCGACGTAGTGCGTAACCGTGAGCTGGCGCTCGTGCGACGCACGATTTTCCAAGGTCAGCACCGAATAGCGTACCGGCTCTTCGTAATCGACGAAGTGGGTGAGCTCGCTGTAGATCCGATGCGACAAATGTTCGAAGCGGCTGTAGCCCGGACCGTGACGCGCGATATACGTGGCCTTCTCGACTCGAATCGGCAGCGCAGTCGGCGTCCACAGCTCGCCGCTCTCATCGTCGCGAATGTAGAACGCCTCACCCGGCCAATCGCTCACCGGATCGTTCGACCATGGCGTGATCTGGTTCTCGCGGCTGTTCAGCGACCAGCTGTAGCCGGATCCCGATTCGGACACGATGCAGCCGAACAACGGATTGGCGATGACGTTGACCCACGGCAGCGGTGTGTACTGGCGCGGGGCGAGCAAAGTGACATACTCGTTGCCGTCGGCGGTGAAGCCGCCCAGCCCGTTGAAGAACACGAGCGAGGGTGTGGCGAGCGATCCCTGATCGATCGCACGCGACGGCGTCGGCCGCGCTACCGTGCGCGGTGCACGCGATTTCAACCGCCGCACGCGCATGACCTGCTCGGCCAGCGTGCCGTGCTTGTTGACCAGGATTACGCGCGCCGCGGCTTGCAGCAGGTCGCGTTCTTCCGGCGACATCAGCTCGGCGTTGAGCACGAAGACCCCGCCGCGGCGCGCACCGGGATCCTGATTTCCAGACGACTGGCTCGCGCGAACGGTACCTTCGAGAAACACCTGCAGGTCCTGCGCGTACGACATGCCTTTCTCATTGAGCAGCACGAGATCGGCGGCGAGACGCTTGCTGCGCCAGTATTCATGCGCGCG
>JBBRGM010000321.1:0-5574 GCA_038240725.1 Burkholderiales bacterium
GCGCGTTCCGGGTGTGCGGCGTCACTTGCGCAAGATTTTCGTCGATCCGATGACCGGCAAAGCGGAGTGGGGAATCCAGCGTCAAGAGGGACTCGGCATTTTCGGCGTGCACAGTTTGTCGGAAGGCGTACCGATCAAGCAAACCAACTTCGAGGCCAAGTTCGCGCAACTGGATGGCGCCACAACTTATCAGAACTGGATATTCGCGTTCAATCCGCTTATGCAGGATCAGCCACCGGCGGTCGCCGCTGCGGGAACCGGCGAGATGTCAACTGCGCCGGCGCCTGTCATCATCACTGCGGTTGCACCAGTCGCCGCATCGCCAGCGGAAATTGAACAGAAGGAAAAGTCGCGCGATCGCATGTGCTCGATTCAACTGCGCTCCGATAGCGACACCTGCCAAATTGCCCAGCGGCAGAGTGGGCCGCAGATGATGAGCCGCTGCACCGCTTCCGCCGCGCGCCGTAATCGCGGCTGCTTGGACGGCACCGCAGACGCCGCCTCTCCGCTCGAAACGAGCGCCTACTAATTCCTCTGCGCTCGAAACGGGCGCCTACCAATTCTTAGCATTCTTAGCTAAGCGCGCCGGTCGCGTCGTTACGCGTCGCGCTTAGACCTCACATCCAGTAGCCGGCCGAAAGAACTATACGCCACCGCACCTGCGCTACAACAGATGTCACGGCCACCGCATATTGTGCGAATCGGTCAGGTAACAGGAAATAGCGCTTGGAGATCGCGGTCGTCGCGAGGATGTCTGTGTTGCGCGATGGATCGGATTGCCTGCGTGCAGGTGCGTTGCGACGGCTCTGCGTGATTGCACACGGGGCTGCCACTTTCATACGTTAGGGGGATGCATGAAGCACTCGAAGCTCAAGTTGATTTCAACTGCGCTGGCGCTATTGGCTGCAGGGCACGCCGGTGCCGAAATTCTAGATTCAACCGCGACGGTAACCGGCGGGGAATTGTTTCTATCGGTGTGGGATCCCGTGCGCCAGATTTCGTACACGCGCGATCTGGGCATCACGCTCACCAACTTTCTGCCCGGTGGTTCCACAGCCCCGACTGCAGGCACATTGAACTTCGATCCGACAGCAACGCCGGCGGTTGGCGCAGGCAATGTCCTAGCACCGGGTTACAAGCTGACGTTCGGCAGCGATCCGCTGTTGCTCTCCGCATTCGGCGGGAGCCTCGCCGGGACCAACTACCAGATCCTGGCCGAGAAAGCCGGATTTCAGTATTCGTATCTGACGACCAGCGCCGCCGATGCAACGATCATGGGCGCGATTCCGACCGGCGAAGTAAGTCAGCTCAAATCAGGCGGAGATTTATACGTCGCCGCGGTTAACAAGGAAGGCACGCACGCAACGCAAACGAATGGTTCCAGCTACACGACCGATCCGCTGGACGATGCCAACGTCGGTAAAGGCTTCAAAGATAACTGGGGCGGTCAGGTGCAGGAGTTCAAGACTACGGCGGCGATCGACACGGCGGTCAGCTTCTTCAACTTGAGCAGACCCACCGGCGGACTGTTCGCCAAGCTCACCGAATTCAAGAACGAATTCGGCAACGCGACCTGGAAGCTGTCCTCCGACGGCTCGCTGGTATACGCAGCGCCTATCGCCGCGGTGCCGGAGCCGGGCACCTGGGCGCTGCTGGCTGGTGGACTACTCGTGCTCGGCGCCATCGCACGGCGCCGCATCGACTAGTCGCAAGTAAACGTCCCACTCGATCGGGAATTACGTCCGGCGCGCGCTGTTGCGCGCGCCGACTGGGATTTCTTTACCTTTTAGCGAGACCAAACTCATGAAACTCAAGCTAACTCATATCGCTTGCGCGGCTGCCTTGGCCGCGTTCTCCTCAGCATCATGGGCGGTTGCACCCGGAAGTTGTGCGGGAACATCGGCCAATTTCGACATCGATGTTTATCTGTCCGGCGCGTCGGCCGTGCAGAACTCGCTCGCCGGGATCATCTCCGAGATTTTGAATCCAGGCTTCACCGTCGTCTATGACAACGGCACTTCGGGCACCAAGGGTTCGGCGTACCGTGCCTACTGCGGCACGCTCAATGCCACGACCGGCGCACTTGCAGGCAAGAAGGTCCGCTTTCTGAATCGTGCGCGTGGCGGCTCGGTGTGGGGCGTCAATCCGGTTGCGCGCGACCAGGCTATTGCAACGTTGAACTTCGCAGACGCGGCGTGCACGGCGTCTGCGACAGCAGGCGTGAATTTCGAGTGCTCGGAAATCGGCAATGACTTGAATGCTGCCACCGCCGGCAATCGCAAACCGGATTTCGGCGTGTCCGACGTCGAACCGCAGATGTTTAAAGATCCGCTCAACGTGGAGTTCGGACAAGATCAGCTCACCGCCACGGAGCTCGGTAAAGTCACCGGCAACATCAAGTCCGGCTATCAGGTCATGTTCGGACCGGCGGTGACGCTCAATATCAATCTCTCCGACTTGAGCCGCACGCAAATCGCTTCGCTGCTTACCGGTCAATATGTGACATGGGATCAAGCGGGCTCTGCGCTCAACACGCCTGTGACCGTATGCCGCAGGGTGCAAGGTTCGGGAACGCAAGCGGCGTTCAATCAGTACTTCCTCAACTTCCCGTGCGGCGCGAACAACATAGCGCAATCGGGAAATGCGAGTCCGACGCGTATGACGGATAGCGCCGGCTATGGCGTGAGCGGCACCGGCGCTTCGCAAGCGGATCCGATTGTGATCGATCCGAGTGCTGGACCGACTACGGTGGAGAATCCGGCGTCGGGCGACGTGCGCTCCTGCTTGATCAACGCGCAGAACGGCACCGATTACGCGTTCAAAGGCGACGACGGCAAGTTCTATAAGGTCACGTTCAGCACACCTGGCGGCCCATACGGTGCGATCGGCGTGCTGTCGCTGGACAGCAAAGGCAACACCGGCTTCGGTACGCAGTGGAAGTTTGCCAAGCTGAACGGCATCGATCCCACTGTGCAAGCCAATGCGCAGCTCGGGCTGTATGACTTCGTGTTCGAGAATACCTTTCAGCGTAACAGCACCAAGGTCTATCCGAATCCGAACTACACGACCTTCATTAATCTGTTCATTCAGAAAGCACAGAGCGAATCCATTCTGCGCGGGATCTCTAACGTGAACGTACGCCAATCTCTGCTGGCGCTTCCGAATGCGACGAATCCGGTGCCCGCCGCAGCCAACATAACTTCGAAGTGGACGCGTAACGCCAATTCGTGCAAGGCCGGTCAGTTCGTGTACTAACAAGCTCAGTCGTATTATCTCGGCGTGCGCGAGAGCGTGCGCCGGCGGCGGCGGGTCGGTCAGGGCTCGCCGCCGTTTTTTATTTTATAGTACGGGCCAAGTACGTCTCGCACGAGCTTCGCAGAGCGCAACGTTCCCACTGCTACAGATCGTCGCGTGGATTTTCATATCGACGTGCGGCGTTGTTCCAGACAAGTGCTTTGCTGCAGAGGCGCGGTTGTGCAACCGCGCGTCACCGGCGAGCGATCATGCGACTATGGTTCGCCGGCGTTCTGCTATATCTGCTGGCGCTAACAGCGGGCGGGCAGGCCGCAGCGCAAACGCACGAGCCGGTCGCAGTAAAAATAATCGCCATCAATGATTTTCACGGCAACCTGTTGTCGCCCGGAAACTTCAACGGCGTGGCCGTGGGCGGTGTCGATGCGCTGGCCGCATACGTCGCAGAGATGCGCAGTCGCAGCGCGAACAGCATCGTCGTTTCGGCTGGAGACTTGATCGGCGCAAGCCCGCTCATCTCGGCGTTATTCCACGACGAAGCGACGATCGAGACCATGAACCGCCTCGGCCTCGAGCTCAACGCGGTGGGTAATCACGAATTCGACAAAGGCGTGGACGAGCTTTTGCGCATGCAGAACGGCGGCTGCCATCCGATCGATGCAGCGAACACGTGCAAGGGCGCGGTGGTAGGGACGCCGGTGCCGTTCGAAGGCGCCAGGTTTCAGTTCCTTGCCGCAAATGTGGTTGTGGGGGCAACCGGCAATACGCTGTTTCCAAGTTACGCTATCAAGACCTTCGGTGCTGTGCGCGTCGCGCTGATCGGCATAACGCTGAGAGAGACGCCGACGATCGTTACGCCGGCCGGTGTCGCCGGGCTCGCGTTCGCCGATGAGGCGGATACGGTAAATGCGTTGATTGCGCCATTGCGCGCACGCGGAGTGGAGGCGATAGTCGTCTTGATTCATCAAGGCGGCGCGCAGCGCACGCCGCCCGATCCGGCAGACATCAACGGCTGCGTCGGCGGGATCGACAACGCAGACGGCACGCCGAGTCGGGTGAAGGCGATTGTCGCGCGCCTCGACGATGCAGTCGATGTGGTGATTTCCGGCCACACGCACCAAGCTTACAACTGCATGCTGCCCAACGCCGCCGGTCGCGAGATTCGAGTGACCAGCGCCAATGCGTTGGGCCGGGTAGTTACCGAAATCGATCTCTCGATCGATCCGGCCACGGGCGAGGTCCTGCGGACCAGCGCGCAAAACACCGTGGTAGATCGAGCAGCTGCAAGGAGCGCCTCAGCGGCAAGCATTGGACGCATCGTGCATGAATACGCCTCGCTCGTTTCGCTCATCGCGAATCGAATCGTCGGAACGATAGCGCACGACGTGCCCAACATAAGGACGCCCGCTTGCGAGATCGCGATTGGCGATCTCATCGCCGATGCGCAGCTTCTCGCCACCGCGCGCGCCGGTGCAAAAATCGCACTGGTTGATCCGGGCGGTATACGCACCAGCGGCTTTATTCATGATCAGATCAGCGGCGCTGAGAAACCGGGGGAAATTACCTACGGCGAGGCGTTCGCCGTACAACCGTTCGGCAACAGCCTGGTCACCATGACCTTGAGCGCGCAGCAACTCAGAGCTGTCCTCGAGCAGCAATTCAGGGACTGTGCAATCGACGGCCAGCCGCCGCAGACCGTCCAGCGAGTGCTGATTCCAGCCACCGGCTTTACGTTCACCTGGGACGAGTCGCAACCTGTTTGCCAGAAAATCATCAGCGCATCGCTAACGACGACCGATGGCAACGAGAGTCTCGTCGAGCACAGCGTCGTGCGCAATCCGCAAAAGACGTATCGGGTGACCGTAAATAATTTTCTCGCTACCGGTGGCAGCGGCTTCACCGTTCTCAGTCAGGGCGCCGATCGTGTCGCCGGCGTGCAGGACATCGATGCGCTAGCCGCGTACCTCGCTGCGTTCCAGCCGCCGCACTTGCCTTACGATCTCAACGCAGCAATTCTGCGCAAACCACGCATCCGCCGCGCGGACACTGCGGCAAGTTGTCAGAGATGACAACACGATGACGTCGCGGCACGCTCAGCTCGACGACTCATTCGCCGTTACACGAGCTCGTTCGTATTGCTGAATCATGCTGCTAGGGGACGCTGCGCGTAGATGCGCATCTGCTTGACGCCGCCTTGCCCTGACGTCGCGTGGCGATGAGCCGAACGGCACTTCCACTGACACGAGTGCGTCATGCGGCGCGGTCATGATGCACGCGCTAGGACGGGTCCCGTCCGCAACAAGAACCGATGCGCTGGTCATC
>JBBRGM010000322.1:0-5573 GCA_038240725.1 Burkholderiales bacterium
TGCGGAACTGCGGCAAACAATAGATATGAAACCGGTGCGTCAGAACGCGAGGATGGCTTGCGCCATGCTGACCGTATTGCGCGGGCCTTCGACGCGCACGGTGACGCGGTAATTCACCGCGTTTGCCGTGGTGAAAACCGATGAGCCCTGTTTTTTGCTGCCGACGTTCTGCGCTTGATCGACCACGCAGTTGTTCTGGATATCGGTGACCGGCAAGGTGCCGCTGCACAGGCGCTCGATGACGTGACGCACGATGTAGCCCGACACGTCCTGCGACGGCACCGCATCCCAGTTCACCGTGGTGGGAATGCCATCGCCATCGAGCGGCTGCATCAGCGGAAAGTATTGATTGGCGATCGGCGCATCCAGACTGGCCGTCATGATCGTGGGAATCTGCGCAAATGCCGCTTCGATGCCGGCGTCGGTTGCCTGTAATGCCGTCTGTCTGAATGCGAAGTTGCCGGCAATTATGTTGCCGGTGTCGACCGAGCGGACCAGCGCGATACCAGCAAGAGTCAGCGCAACCAGAACGATCAGCGAAATCACCAGCGTGATGCCGCGCTGCGCCCGACTGCTTGCGCGCAGGGTCTGCGCCGGGTGATTTTCGCGCGAGCCTTGCAGCGATGCGATCGAATCCGGCTTGATCGGCGATCCAGTCGGCTTCATACATTTCCCCACAGCACGTTGCGCAACGGAACGATGGTCTCGTAGACGCGATAGCGATAGCGCTGCCAGTCCGGGTCGGCGCTCAGGTCGATGAGCGGCGCGGGACTGGAAGCGGTGTCCTGCCATGCGCACGGCCCTTTGTTGTTGCCCGCGTTGTTCACGCAGATCGGCGTAACGTTGCCTTTCTCGAGGATGGGGCTTCGCGCGATGATTGCGATGCGAATCGCTTTGATTCGAGGAATGTCCACCGCGCTCGGAGTAGCCCATTGCGCAGACTTCGCATCCACCCACTCGTTAACCGTTTGCGTGCCCGCCGCCGCGATTCCGTATTGCGCCTGCAAGCTGACGATGCCGGCGGACAACGCGACCGGGGTGGTCGCGCGCGTTTCGTCGGTGTACGCGAGGCTGCGGTTGACGATGGAATACGTGCTTCGCGTCATCGCGCCCATGTTGATCACCACCGACTGGTCGGTCGCCGAAGCGGTATAGCCCGGTGTTGGCAAGGTCGGGAAAATATTCGTCGCGACCGGAGGATTCATCGGATCGCTGCTGGCGTGCGCGAGCTGCACGTCGGCTGCCACCATCGTGGTGCCGGTCACGCGCAGGCGCGAGCAGGGCTTGCCTAGCGTCGGCTGGGCGACCAGAAAAAAATCGCCGGTCTTGAATACGGCGTTGCTGGCGGTATTGCTGACCGACACGACCGGCGCCGAAGCCGGCGAGTCGACGCTCAGCAATGCCGGCGTCGGTGCAAACGGCGACGTGCTGTACATCACGGTGATGCTATCGTTGGCGGCGCCGCCGCCGTCGGTAATTGCAATCGGCAGAAATGAAATCGTGCCCGCAGCGCCATTCTGAAACACGTTGACCGATGCGCAAGCCAGCATGTTATTGACCACCATTCCGTAACCGGCCATGCGTGCATCGCGGTCGATCGCGCTGAGTGCGAGGAGCCCCGATTCCTGCGCGGCGGTCGCCGATGTCGTGGTGCGCCTCTGACCCTCGAATACCGCGAAAGCTTCGAAGATCACCAGAATCGCGAGCATGCTGATCACGACGCCGACCATCATCTCGATCATGCTGAAGCCACGCAGGCTTTGCTTGCTGTAGCGGTTCATCGCTCTGCCCAGTCAGCCTTGAATCTGCGCGGTGACGACGAGATTGTGCGGCGGTGTGTCGCCGATTTGCCAGCACAGGCCGACCGTGACGAGGTTGTTCGCGCCGATCGTGATCTGCTGCGTCGCCGCCAGCGCGCCGGGCAGCAACCCGTTGACGCTGCTCAGCCAGTTGGCGACGTTTGCGTTGACCGAATTGGCGCCGGTCGGCGCGCACACCGCACCGCTCGGCCGATGCGCGTAGGCGGCCAGGTTGGCGCGATCGGACCACATGCGGCCGATGATCTGATTCGCGAGAAAGCTTGCGTCGGCGCGATACTTGGCGTCTGCGGTATCGCGCACCGCCGCCGCCTGCATCCCGATAAAGGCGATCACGCCGACCGAGAAGATCAGCAAACCGATCAGTCCTTCGAGCAGCATCGAGCCGCGCTGCCGGCAACTGCCATAAAAACTACTGGGAGAATCGCGCACGTCCAAATCCTCTGTTAACACGCTGTGGCTTGACTCGCCGAGGCGGCGGGATCGCACATCCGGATTTGGCCACCGGCTGACACGGCGATGCGCATGCAGCGCATCGGGCCGCCTGCGGTGGCACAGACGCCGCCGCTGGGATTGCTGATATCGAAGGTGATGTCGGTTGCCGGCAGTGGCGTCACCCATCCCACGCCATCGAAGGTGAGCGCGTTTTGCGAAGCGCTGATCTGCGTCTTACCCGAGCCGTCGCCGGGATTGGTCTGTACCGGTGCGCCGCCCACCGCGACCGTCCATGTCGTGCCATCGAGCGTCAGCGTGGACTGTGCATTGCGCCGCACGGCTTCGCTGCGAGCGAGTTGCAGGCCGCTGCTCAGCGAATCTGCAGTAGTGCGCAACTGCGCGTTCATTATCCAGCTTCGGAAACTCGGTACCGCCAAAGTCAGCAGCACGGCAAGCACCGCCATCGATACCCCGACCTCGATCAGACTGAACCCGGATTGGCTATCGCCGCGGCGGGAGTAAGTAGAAACAAAGCTCATTGCGCGTTGCTCTGCAGCCGAAATCGGCGGGTTGAAATAGGTGAATCCGATCGCTCGTACTTGACGGATGCAAATGTTGGACTGGATGCTCAGGTCTTGTCCGATTCAGCTTACGAAAGGTCGTCAGGAGGAAATGAGCGGCGGCCGATGCAACGGACGTGTCAAAAATGCAGCGGGTGCAAAAATAAAGAAACCGCGGAGTTTCGGCATGAGGGGTGGGGCATCGCGTTGTTGTTCTTGTTCTCGCGTGACAGTGTCGTCGTCGCACGGCGCTTCGTCGCTGCGCATAGCGCTAAGCACAGCGCGCGAGGAAGTTTGCTATGCCAGAAGCGTATTGGCAACCCGAACATTGGTCTGCACAGTTAAGGAAGCTCTGAACAAGTCTTGCGACGCGCGACCGGGGTGATTTGGGCCGATGGCCGCGTGCGCTCCTCCTGGTGTCGGCGGGCTACACGGCGTCCTCGCCCTCTTGCCCTCGGCCCAAATCACCCCGGTCGCGCACGCAAGACTTGTTCAGAGCTTCCTTAAGGTAGCGTCTGGTCAATCGAGCGCAAGTCCCGGGATGCGCTGCCTTCATGCCGATCCGATAATATGCGCGTCTCGCAGCAACGCCACGGATCGAGCGGGTGCCGCGGGCGAGGAATCGAGACCGGGCAGCACCAACGCAAATGGAATTAAAACGATGAATAAAAAACGAACAATGGCTCTATTGCTGGGCGCGCTGTCGGCGTGGGCGATGGACGCGTTCGCTGCACAGCAATTTCGCATCGATCCCGATCATACGTTCGTCCATTTCGCCGTCGTGCATACCGGTGTGTCGTCGGTGCGCGGCCGCTTTGCCGTCAGCAAAGGCAGTGCAATCCTCGATGTCGAGCAGCAGCAAGCCAGCGTCACCGTCGACATCGATCTGCGCTCGGTCGACACGGGTGTGAAAAAGCTGGACGGAATCCTCGCCGGCGAGCTGTTTCTGGATACGGGGAAATTCAAGACAGCGCGCTTTACCGGTCACAGCGTGCAATTTGCGGATGGAGCGCCGACACGGTTCGACGGCGAGCTGACGTTGAAAGGGGTGATCCAGCCGGTTCACCTGGCGGCTGAGCGGTTCGTCTGCAAAGAGGTCGCCATCTTCACGCTCAAGCGATTCGTCTGCGGTGGCGATCTGACCGCCACATTGCAACGCTCTACCTTCGAGCTTTCCAAATACCTGTCGATGATCAGCGACGAGGTGCGGCTTACGATTTCGGTCGAAGCGATCCGAGAAGGCGAGTAGCGCGGCCGCGATGTGCGCGGAAAGATCGATTGCGGGAAACGTCGGTTATGCGGAAAACAGCAGTGGCGCGTCAGATCAGCGACAGCACGAAGGTCGCGAATTCGCGCGGCGCTTCCTGCGGAACGTTGTGCCCGACTAACGGGATCACGCGGCGTGCGTAGCGACCGGTGAAGAAGACGTCGTGATCGGCGGATCCGCCGAGCGGCAGCACGCCATCGCTGCCGCCGTCGAGCACGATGGTCGGTACTGCGATGCGCGGCCGTGCGGCGAGGCGGCGCTCGGTTTCCTCGACCGCCGGATCGCCCGCAACTAACGCGTAGCGATGTCGATAGGAGTGAATCACGACGTCCACGAAGTCGGGGTTCTCGAACGACTCGGCCGTGCGGGCGTACGTTGCATCGTCGAAGCGCCAGTTGGGCGACCACAGTCCCCACAGCAACTTGCATAGCTCATAACGATTCTGTGTAAGGCCGGCACGGCCACGCTCGCTGTGAAAATAATATTGATACCAATATTGAAATTCATTCTGCGGCGCCTGCGGCTCGCCCGAGCGGGCAATGTCGTGCACGTTATAACCGTTCACCGACAACAGGCCGCGCACACGATCGGGCCACAATGCGGCGACGATGCACGCGGCGCGTCCGCCCCAGTCGTAACCCGCGAGCACGGCATTCGGGATCGCAAGCGCATCCATCAGCGCGAGCAGATCGTGGCCGAGCACGGCCTGTTGTCCTGAGCGCAGCGTCTGCGCAGATAGAAACCGAGTCGGCCCGTAGCCGCGCAGATAAGGGCTGATGACGCGGCAGCCTGCCGCGACCAGCAACGGCGTTACCTCATCGTAGGCGTGAATGTCGTACGGAAAACCATGCAGCAGCAGCACCGGCGTACCGTACGCGCTGCCACTGTCTTTGTACGAGATCGCAAGAACGCCCGCGTCGATCGATTTCAACATAGTCGATTCCTGGTTGTCTGTCGTGACTAACGCAGCGTCCCATGACGCGAAATTAGCCGGTACGCAAAAAAGTTGACGTCGGCTCTATGGTGGCCTATTACTCACTGCTGCAGTGAGGGCGTTGCCGCGTATAGACGCCGGCCCCGGGATCGGATGGGCGAAGGTCGTGAAGTTCTATTTTGCAGAGACCGGACCTCTCCCGCTCCACCGCGCGCACTGCGAAAGGCGGGTGACCGCACAGTGCAACTCGGACAACAGGAGGACGAAGATGAAACGCCTTGTCTACGTCGGTATAACGCTGTTCCTTACCGGTCTAGTTTACTCAACGGGCGTCGCAGCGCACGAAGGCGAGCAAATGCCCAGCGGCTCGCCGGAGAAGCTGGGGCAGGTTGCGTTTCCGGTCTCCTGTACCGCGCCGGCGCAACAGGAGTTCACTCGGGCCGTCGCACTCCTGCACTCGTTTTATTATCCGGAGGCGATCAAGACGTTCGCTCGGGTAACGCAAATCGATCCGGCGTGTGCAATGGGTTATTGGGGCGTGGCGATGTCGGCGTGGTACC
>JBBRGM010000323.1:0-5551 GCA_038240725.1 Burkholderiales bacterium
GATCACCGATCACCGATCACCGATCACCGATCACCGATCACCGATCACCGATCACCGATCACCGATCACCGATCACCGATCACCGATCACCGATCACCGATCACCGATCACCGATCACCGATTTTACTCACCACACAGGGATCTGAACATGCCCAGAGAAAAGATCGTTGCCATGGTGATGGCGGGGGGTGAAGGCTCCCGCCTGCAGCCGCTCACCAGCGAGCGCTCCAAACCTGCGGTCCCCTTCGGCGGACGCTATCGCATCGTCGACTTCGTGCTTTCCAACCTGATCAACTCGGGTATCCACGCAATTTATCTGCTAGTGCAATACAAATCGCAATCGCTGATCGAGCACATCGCGCGCGCGTGGGTGGTATCCAGCACCATCCAACACCAGTTCATCACCGTGGTGCCGCCGCAGATGCGAGGCGGGCAGGAATGGTTCCAGGGCACCGCCGACGCGGTGTATCAGAATCTAAATTTGATGGAGTATCACGACCCGACGCTTGTACTGGTGTTCGGCGCCGATCATATCTATCGCATGGACATCTGCGAGATGATCGCCTTTCACCGAAACAGCGGCGCGCAGGTCACGGTCGCAGCGCTCCCGGTGCCGCGCGAGCAATCGACATCGTTCGGCGTTATCGCGGCGGATGCCGATGGACGCGTGCGCGGATTTCAAGAAAAGCCGACCGAGCCCGCCGTCATGCCGGGGCGCCCCAGCCACGTATTCGCGTCGATGGGTAACTACATCTTCGACGCCGACGTGCTGGCCAAGTCCGTCCTCGAAGCGAAACAGCGTGGCGACAGCGACTTCGGCCATCACGTGCTGCCGCGTCTGGTCGATACCCATAAAGTATTTGCCTACGACTTCTCCAGCAATCATGTGCCCGGCATGCGCGACTACGAAGAGCAGGCGTACTGGCGCGACGTCGGCACCATCGACGCGTATTTCGACGCCAACCAGGATGTGCTGGGCGCGCAGCCGGCGTTGAACCTGTTCAATCCGCAGTGGATCGTTCGCTCGAGCGGTTATCAAGGGCCGCCGGCGAAGATTGTCGACGGCACCATTCGCAACAGCATGCTCGGCGCCGGCACGCTGATCAAAGGTGCGAGCGTCACCAATTCGATTCTGCGCCGCGAGATTCTGCTGGAACAAGATGTGGAAATCGAAGACTGCATCATCATGGATTACGTGATCATCCGCCGCGGCGCCAAGCTCAAGCGCGTGATCATCGACCGCTACAACACGATCGAGCCCAACGCGCGCATCGGCTTCGATCGCGACGCCGACGGCCGCAACTACTTCGTTACCCCCTCGGGGATCTCTGTGCTCGCCAAGGGCGCCTATACACCGGAATTCACTCGCTACCAATGAGAATGAGTCAGCAATTTAGCGCCGTATGGCTGGGACGGCCGTATCCACGCGGCGCCACGTGGGACGGCGAAGGCGTAAATTTCGCGCTCTTTTCCGAACACGCCACGCGCGTCGAGCTCTGTTTGTTCGATTCGAAGGGACGCCGCGAGGTACAGCGAATCGAAGTCAAAGAACAGACCGATCACGTCTGGCATTGCTATTTGCCGGAAGCGCGCCCGGGTTTGCTGTACGGCTATCGCGTGCATGGCCCGTTCAAACCGGAAGAAGGTCATCGCTTCAATCCCAATAAGCTGCTGCTCGATCCGTACGCAAAAAGCATCGTCGGCAATTTTCGCTGGAGCGACGCGCTGTTCGGCTACAGCATCGGTCACCGGCGCGAAGATCTTTCGCTCGATCGTCGCGACAGCGCAAGCGGCATGCCGAAATCCAAGGTCGTCGATGGCGCATTCACCTGGGGCAACGATCGGCCGCCGGCGATCGCGTGGAACGACAGCGTGATCTACGAGCTGCACGTGCGCGGATTTACCATGCAGCACCCTGAAGTGCCGCCCGCATTGCGCGGCACTTATGCGGCGCTGGCGACCGCACCGATCATCCGCCACTTCAAGCAGCTCGGCGTAACCGCGATCGAGCTGCTGCCGGTGCATGCCTTCGTGGACGATCGCACCCTGGTAGAAAAAGGCCTGACCAATTATTGGGGCTACAACAGCATCGGTTTCTTCGCGCCGGATACGCGTTATTCCGCATCCGGTGAGCTCGGCGAATTCAAGACGATGGTCAAGGCGCTGCACTCCGCCGGCATCGAAGTGATTCTCGATGTGGTCTACAACCACACGGCTGAAGGCAACCGCAACGGCCCGACGCTGAGCTTGCGCGGCATCGACAATCAAGCGTACTACCGACTCTCGCCCGAGAACGCGCGCTACTACGTGGATTACACCGGCTGCGGCAACAGTTTGAATATGGTCAACCCCAACACGCTGCAGCTGATCATGGATTCGCTGCGGTACTGGGTGACCGAAATGCACGTCGACGGATTTCGTTTCGACCTCGCGTCGACCTTGGCGCGCGAGCTGCAAGAGGTCGATCGCCTCGGCGCGTTCTTCGACATTCTTAGACAAGACCCGGTGCTGTCGCAAGTCAAGCTCATCGCCGAGCCATGGGATCTCGGCGAAGGCGGCTATCAAGTCGGTAACTTTCCGGTCGGCTGGACCGAATGGAACGACAAGTATCGCGACACCATGCGTGCGTATTGGAAAGGCGACGGCGGCCTCATCGGCGAGTTCGCGCGGCGCCTCACCGGGTCGAGCGATCTCTACGGTCATAATGGGCGCAAGCCGTACGCGAGCGTCAACTTCATCACTGCGCATGACGGTTTTACGCTCAACGACCTGGTCAGCTACAACGGCAAGCACAACGAAGCCAACGGCGAAGACAATCGCGACGGCAACGACAACAACCGCTCATGGAATTCCGGTGCCGAGGGTCCCACCGACGACCCCGCCATCAACGCGCTGCGTGAACGCCAGAAGCGCAATCTGCTCGCCACGCTGATGTTGTCGCAAGGCATTCCGATGATCGTGGCCGGCGACGAGCTCGGTCGCACGCAGCAAGGCAACAACAACGCTTATTGTCAGGACAATGCCATCTCTTGGGTGGATTGGAATCTCGATGAGCCGCGCGCCAAGCTGCTCGAGTTTTCTCGCCGCATCATTCGGCTGCGTCACGAGCATCCGGTGTTTCATCGCCGCAATTTCTTCGAGGGACGCCAACTCCACGGCGCGGTGAAAGATATCGCGTGGCTGAAACCCGATGGCACCGAGATGACCGAGCAGGAATGGGAACAGGAATTCGCGCGCGCTCTCGGCATGTATCTCGCCGGCGAAGGCTTGACCGAAACCGATCAGCACGGCCAGCCGCTGGTAGATAACGATTTCCTGGTGCTGTTCAATGCGCATCACGAGGAGATTCCGTTCACCCTGCCGCACTTCTCCGCGGACTCCCGTTGGCTCATGGTGCTCGATACCGGCTACGAAGAAGGCCTGAGCCCCGACGGCGTGTTCGAGGCGCAATCCGTTTATCCACTGCAGGGCCGCTCGCTAGCACTGCTGCAGCGTCAGGGACCAGCAACATGAAACGCGTCCACCGCATGCCCTTCGGCGCCCACTTACAGGACGATGGCAGCACGCTGTTTCGTCTGTGGGCGCCGTCCGCACAACGCGTCGATCTCTGCCTCAGCGACGATGCAGCTTCGTTGCTGCCGATGGATCCCGGTGCCGACGGCTGGTACGAGCTCGCGCACGCAGCGCCGCACGGCACACGCTACCGTTATCGCATCGACGGTGATCTGCAAGTACCCGATCCCGCGTCTCGATTCAATCCGGATGACATTCACGGTCACAGCGAAGTGGTCGATCCCGCGCGATTCGCTTGGCGAGATCACTACTGGCGCGGCCGGCCCTGGGAAGAAGCGGTGATCTACGAGCTGCACGTCGGCTCGTTCTCGCCGTCGGGCACGTATGCCGGCGTCGCCGAGCGCCTGGATTATTTGTCGGATCTCGGCGTGACCGCAATCGAGTTGATGCCGCTGTCGGATTTTCCGGGCCAGCGCAATTGGGGGTATGACGGCGTGCTGCCGTACGCGCCGGATTCGAGTTATGGGCGTCCGGAGGATTTAAAACGTCTGATCGAGCAGGCGCATGAACGCGGGCTCATGGTGCTGCTCGACGTGGTGTACAACCACTTCGGGCCGGAAGGCAATTACCTGCACGCGTACGCCAAAGCGTTCTTCAACGAACGCCATCACACACCGTGGGGTGCAGCGATCAATTACGATGCGGAAGGCAGCCGCCAGGTGCGCGATTTCATGATCCACAACGCGCTCTACTGGCTGGAGGAGTTTCACTTCGATGGACTGCGATTGGATGCGGTGCACGCCATCGCCGATGATTCCCAGCCGGACATACTGACCGAGCTTGCACGAGCCGTTCGCAATGGACCGGGACGCGATCGTGCTGTGCATCTGGTTCTAGAAAACGATGCCAACCAGGCAAAGTATTTGCGGCGCGACGAGCGTAATCGTGCTGAGCTGTACGACGCGCAATGGAACGACGATGCGCATCACGTCTTCCATATTTTGTTGACCGGCGAGCGCGACGGCTACTACGAAGATTACGCGACCGACACAATTCGCCACCTCGGGCGCTGCCTGACCGAAGGCTTCGCATATCAAGGCGAGCCCTCGCAACACCGCGATGGTAATCCGCGCGGCGAGCGCAGCACGTCGCTGCCGCCGGCCGCGTTCGTGCCGTTCTTGCAGAACCACGATCAGGTCGGCAACCGCGCGTTCGGCGATCGCCTTTGCGCAATTGCATCCGAGCAGGCGCTGAAGGCAGCGACCACAGTGCTGCTGCTCGCACCGTCGCCGCCGCTGCTGTTCATGGGCGATGAGTTTGCGGCTGCGACCCCGTTTCCATTTTTCTGCGATTTCGGCCCCGAGCTCGCCGAGGCTGTGACACAAGGCCGGCGACGCGAGTTTGCACGCTTCGCCTGCTTCAGCGATCCGGCAGCGCAAGCACAGATTCCAGATCCGAACGATGCGCGCACGTTCGCCAGCAGCAAGCTCGATTGGGGTTCGCTGAACGCCGATCCGCACTCGGGTTGGCTCGCCTTTTACCGCGAATTGTTGCTGGTGCGCCGGCAGCAGATCTGGCCGCGCACGTCCGGCTTGCGAGGTATGGCGGGATCACTCGATGTGTTGAGCGAGAGCGCGCTCACAGCGCACTGGGAGCTCGGCGATGGCAGCCGGCTGAGCTTGTACGCGAACCTGGGGGAGAGCGACGCCAGTTTGTCCGCCGCACCCGCAGGCGAGCCGCTCTACGTTTGCCCAGCGGATGCCGAGGATCGGCTGCTGCAATCGCAGCTCCCTGCCTGGACTGCCGCGTGGTATCTGGAGCCGGCAACTTGACCGCACTGGAGTCGCTGTGCGATCTGACCGGGATCTCGAGCGACTACATCGACATCTGGGGTAAGCAGCACGCTACTTCGGAATCGACGCGGCTGGCATTGCTGGCCGCGATGGGCATCGACACTGCGCATCTCGATCGCGCGCTGGAAACGTTGAGCGCACGCGATTGGCTCGCAGGCTTGCCTCCGGTTGCCGTTATGCAAATC
>JBBRGM010000324.1:0-5548 GCA_038240725.1 Burkholderiales bacterium
TCCAAATCCGCGGGAATCGCCCTCCATGTCGTGCGTGTAAGTACGAGCGGCAGAGCGGTATGATGCGATCGCTCGCCACGGCGATCGCGGCGGCGCATGGTATCGCCATCGCCTTCACGAACCCGGCCAAACGGCTATCACTTTACTTCTGCTACTTCTGATCTCGACCTGATGTCTGTTCGTCTATCCCGGAGCGCTGATCGTCTTCCCCGCTACGTTGGTTCGCACGGATGCCTGCGCTGATGCGCCGCGCGGCGGCGTTGCCCGCAATTGCTCTCGCCGCGCTATCGATAATCTGGGGTTACAACTGGGTCGTGATGAAGGTCGCGCTCATCCATAGCGGACCGCTCACGCTGGCCGCTATCCGATTCGCATTGGCGCCAATCTGTCTGCTGCCGTTAATGTTGCGAACCGGAGAGCGACTGCTGCCTACGCGCGCGCAGTTAACGCCGGTACTCATCCTGGGGGTGATGCTGGCGGTTAATTTCGCAGGAACGTTCGTCGCATTGCGAATGAGCGGCACCGGCAAGACCGCCGTTCTGGTTTATACGATGCCGATCTGGGTGTTGCTGTTTGCGCGTATCACGCTCAAAGAGCGGTTGAACCGGCTGCAGCTTATCGCGGTTTTTTTCGCCTGGGCGGGGCTGGTCGTATTAATCGAGCCATGGCGCATGCACGGTGCCATCGTGGCTAATCTGATCGCGGTTGCTGCGGGAATGTCCTGGGGCGCCAGCGTGGTTTACGTCAAACATCTGCAGCGCCATGGCGCGATGTCGATGGTGGCGTTGAGCGTTTGGCAGATGGCCGTCGCCGCGGCCGTACTCAGCGTGGGTGCGCTGACGATCGAGCGCGGTCAGTCGCTGGTGTGGACCCCAGGGTTCACCGTCGCTCTGATCTATACATCGGTCGTGGCGACCGGCATCGCATGGCTGCTGTTCTACTATGCGCTGCGGCGAATGTCAGCGGGAATGACCGGGCTGGGGACGCTGGCGACGCCGGTGATCGGCGTCGCTTGCGCTTGGCTACAGTTAGGAGAGCAACCTACCCCGACGGAGGCAGTCGGAATGACCTTGATAGGAATCGGCCTCGCAATGCTGGCATGGAGCGGACTGCAATCCGCTAGGCAGACCAGTACAACGGAGCTCGAATCGCGCTGATTTCAGCGTGCGACTACTTGCAGATTTCCGGCTGATCTTCGCAGGAAGCAAAACGTCCGAGCGGCCGCTTGAAGGTAAACCGGGCCGGCGTGCTCACCAGCTTTTTCGCAGCTTCATCGGTACTGTGACTGGCAAGCGAAAACGGCAGCGAGATCACGAACGCAGCAGTGCCCAGCACCGTAGCGACCAAGCCCAGCGGACGTCCAACCAATGCGTCTGCGAACATTTCGCCGCTCGAAGGCTGCCGCGGTGCCTGCTCCTGATCGATCTCCACCGATTTCGAGTCGTAGGCCAGGACCGGGCCGGCGGTCAAAATTAAGGCGAGCAGAGCGACAACTGTTTTTTTCCAAGACGCGGGCATTTTGCCTCCTTAGCTGTAATGCAGATTCGAGCGCAATCCACGCCTGTCGGCGCATTGCGGTCAAAGGGTTAGCCGGTGCGGGTTCGCCGTCAGGAAGATGCTAGAGGCGCGGCGATTGTTCGCGCAGGAGCAGTGTATTCTTCCCTGACGGTCGTTCATCACCAGCAATATCGGTCTGTGCCAGGGTTTTATTGAGGAGAGATTGATTATTGGGGAAAGATTGCGGCCGAGCCCATCGCTACCCGTTCTCCAGGAGCAATTCGCAATGCGTATCGAGCTCAACTACGGACGAGGCACCTTGCCTCTCGATCTTCCCGATTCTATGGCGGTAACCGTCGTTCGCAAACCGACCATGCCGATCCTGACAGACGCCCCCTCCAGCGTGGCGAATGCGCTCGAATCGCCGGTCGGGTCGAACACGTTAGCCCACGAATCGCGCGGAGCCCGCTCGGCATGCATTCTGATCTGCGACATCACGCGACCGGTGCCCAACGGGCTCTTGCTGCCACCGATCGTACGTACTTTGATCGCCTCCGGTATCCCGGCAGCGAACATCTGCGTTTTGGTCGCTACCGGTTTGCATCGACCCAACGAAGGCGCCGAGCTCGCCGAGCTGATCGGCGATCCGTGGATACTGGAGACGGTGCCGGTACACAACCACTTCGCACGCAATGATGCCGACCATGTTCTGCTCGGCAAGACCGCGTCGGGCACAGTGGTCAGACTCGATCGGCGCTTCGTCGATGCCGATCTGAAAATCGTAACCGGCCTGGTCGAACCGCATTTCATGGCCGGCTACTCCGGCGGCCGCAAAGTGATTGCGCCGGGCGTGGCGCATGCCGAAACCATAACCACGTTCCACAACGCGCGCTTCATGTCGCATCCGCAGGCCGACAACTGCGTGCTGGACGGCAATCCGCTGCACCGAGAACAGCTCGACATCGTCAAGATGCTGGGGCGCGTATTCGCGGTGAACACGGTGCTGGATGAGCATCGGCGCCTGTCGTTCGTGAATTTCGGAGAAGTCGTGGCGAGTCATCTGCAAGCCGTCGATTTCACCCGCGAGTTCGTGCAAGTCCCGGTGCACCGTCGCTTCAGTACTGTGGTTACCAGCGCAGCCGGTTATCCGCTGGACAAAACCTATTACCAAACGGTGAAGGGCATGGTCGGTCCGCTGGATATCCTCGAGCCGGGCGGCAATCTCATCGTCGTCTCGGAATGCTCCGAAGGCATGGGTTCCAGCGAATACGTGGAGGCGCAGCGCAAGCTGCTCGAGCTGGGTATGGAAGGCTTCTTCGGCGAGATCAGCCGCAAGACGCACGCCGCGGTCGACGAGTGGCAGACGCAAATGCAATTGCGGCCGATGCGTCGCGGCAGCGTTCACCTTTACAGCACCGGCCTGGGCGCGGCCGATCACGCCTTGACCGGGGTCGCGTCAATCGCGTCCCTGGCGCAGACGATTCAGAATTGCGTCGATGCCGGCGGTGACAACCACATCGCGATTATTCCGGAAGGTCCGTACGTCGTTCCGGTGTACCAGGCCGCGGCGTAGACACGCCGCAGAAAAATGGTGGCGGACATTGCGCCCGCCACCGAAAAGACCCGTTAAGGGTAGAGGAAGAACCGTTTTCTTCGGAAAATGACCGTTTGAGTCAGAGGGGGAATGCGGCGTGGTCAGGGCCTGAAATGGCTCGGTGTTACGCCGGTGAGGCGCTTGAAGTGTCGCGTCAAATGGCTTTGGTCCGAAAATCCCACGGCCGCAGCGATCTCGGCTAATGAGCGCTTTCCAGATCCCGCAGAGAGCAGCGCACGCGCGCTGTTGACGCGAATTTCGATCAGGTGCTGATGCGGCGCGACGCCGAGCGTCTGCTTGAACATGCGAGCCAGATGAAACGGGCTCAAATGTACCGCCGAGGCGATGTCGTTCAAGCTGAGGTCCTTCGCGTAATTCTCATGCATGAATTGCACGGCCTGCGCGACGGCGCGCGGCTGCAGCGCGGCGCGCGCGGGCGCATCGGACGCATGCACCAGCTCGCTATCGATGCCGCCGGGCACTGCGCACGCCTCGAGCTCGCGGCCATCCGGGCAATGTGCATAATGGCGCAGCAACTGTACGCTCAAGATGTTCGCAAGAGATTCGGCGTACAGCCGGCCACCGGCTTCGCCGCGCATGGCTTCGCGCGACAGCGCCGCAGCGATATTGTTGATCGACGTGTCGACGTTGCGCTCGGCGATGCTGAGTTGAAATTGGTCCGGCGCCAGCCCGAACACCGACTGTGCGACATTCGCCAAGAAGTCCGATTCCAGGATCAGCGCGGAAAAACTGATCCGACTGTTCCAGGTCCAGCGAACGGGAGTACGAGCAGGCACGAACACGACCGAGCCGGGGCTCAGGTCGAGCTCGACCCGCTTGCCTTCCGATTCACGCACAACGTGACTCTGGGTCAGGGCGACGAATACTAGATGCTGACGGCTGCCTTGCGGCAAATCGCGAAATCCCGGCGGGCTCTCACGCCGTTCGAAGTTGAGCGCTGCCCAACCCAGACCACGGCTCGAAACGCGAACGTTCTCCCGCTCGTAATCGGAAAAGTCCGCCGGCTCAAGTGCCGCAGGCGCAATCGGGATCTCTAGTGTACTGGCCGATGTGCTCATGTTTATTCCTTGTTCAAGCCAGCGCCGAGTCTTGCCGTCGGGTTGCTGCCTGATGGGGTAGGCGCTCTCACCTCTAATTCCACACGCCGCGCCCTTTCAACCGAGACTACTCTTATAGCGCGGTGTCGCAGTGCGAAAAAGCCGACCGCCGGCATAACACGTATTCCGCCACAGAATAGAATACCGCCCTGCGCCGGAATCGCGCTAGATCGATGTGCCGCTGTGCAGTGGCGTCTTGCCTGACAACTTACGTTATCGGCTCAAATGCAGATGCACTCCAATTAATGGACAAGCTGGCGCTGATGGAAATATTCGTGCGCATCGTCGACACCGGCAGCTTCTCGGCGGTGGCGCGCGAGCTTCGCACGACGCAGCCCACTGTAAGCAAACAGATGACCGCGCTCGAGCAGCGATTGAACACGCGGCTGCTCAACCGCAGCACGCGCAGCCTCGGCTTGACCGACGCCGGGACGGCTTATTACGAGCGATGCCGGCGGGTGCTCGCACAGGTGCAGTCGGCGGAAACCAATCTCGGCGAGCTGCAGGCGCTGCTGTCCGGCACCCTTACCGTCAATTCGTCGGTTGCGTTCGGGCAAATGTTCCTGACCGCTTTGGTGCTGGAATTCCAGAAGCTGCATCCCGAAATCGCGGTAGATCTGACTCTCAACGATCGCTACATCGATCTCGTCGAGGAAGGCATCGACGTCGCGCTGCGCTTCGGCCGATTGCTCGACTCGAGCTTGATTGCACGCCGGCTCGCCAGCTCGCCGCTGGTCGTCGTCGCTGCGCCGTCGTATCTGCAGAAACACGGCGCCCCGCAACACCCGGCCGACCTCACCCAGCACAGTTGCTTGCGCTACACCTATCTGTCGACGCGAAACGAATGGGTGTTTCCGTCACCCGCCGGGGAGGTGCGCGTACGTGTAACCGGCAAATTCCGTTCGAATAACGGCTATGCGCTGCGCGATGCGATGCTGGCTGGCCATGGCATCGCGTCCATGCCTTTAATCTTCATTCAACAAGAGCTGAGGTTGGGCAAAGCCGTACCGCTTCTGCAGGCATTCGCCGCACCGCCGCTGCCGGTCAACGCCGTGTATTCATCCGGTCGCTTCGTTTCCGCCAAAGTCCGAGGCTTCATCGACTTCCTGCACCACCGTTTGCCGCAAATCCCAGGCTTGATCGCCAGTTCACGCACGCTTTGATCCGCATCGCTCCGCGCTCACATCCACGACACTCGCAGTTACCAGACTGAGACCCTGTTACCAGCGAGCGGAACGGGTAAACTTGGGGCTTTCGTGCCGTTCACAACCGTCAAGACTAAGGTCTCTCCATGATCGGAACTCGCGTCGAAGTCAATATCGCCGGCGGACTCGATATC
>JBBRGM010000325.1:0-5535 GCA_038240725.1 Burkholderiales bacterium
CGGTTTGACCGCTTGCTCAGCGCGCGACGGCGCAGTTACGCCGGAGCGCGAGGCGGCCGCCGCGCGCGGCGACGAGTGCACACGCGGCGGCGCTTCAAAGCGGGATGCAGATTCCAATCGCGGTGCTGATTCGAGGCGGGACGGCGGCGCGGCACGCGAGGTCGAGCGAATCGCCGCGCTCTGGGTGACGCTTTCGACTTCAGCTTCGGAGACGGCCATGATTTCAACGCCACCCGCGGTCTTGCGATTCGACAAGATCATGGCGTTAGGCCCGAGCGCGTCGCGCACCAGCCGCAGCGCTTCGCGCGAGGAGTCGGCGTAGAACTTCTTGACCATCATCGCGCGTATCTTCCGCGCTGAATGAGGGTCATACAGGTGCAGGCGCGTATGACCTCAGCGACCGAGCGCAACTGCTGCGCCTGAGCCTGAATGCCGCAACCGCTCGACGTCATGCATGCACCCCGCTCAGGCTCGCGCCGCCAAGCACGCCGATGACGCGAACCGTGCGGTTGTCCGGCACTTCCGATTGCGACAATACTTTGAACTGCGGCGCTGCGCGTCGAAGAAAGCGCGCGAGCAGATTGCGCAGCGGCGCAGGTACCAGCAACACCGCGGGCTGACCAAGCTGCTCGCGCTGCGCCGCGACCTGGGTCGCCTGCTTGAGCAGCCTTTCCGCAAGGCCCGGCTCGAGGCCGGGCCCTTCGGCGCCGCGCGTCTGGCTTGCCTGCGTCAACATCTGCTCGAGTTGCGGCTCGAGCGTGTATACCTCCAGCTCGCGCCCGCTGCCGAACACGGACTGCAGGATTGCGCGCGACAACGCAACCCGCACCGCCGCGGTCAGCTCATCGGGATCTTGTGTGCGCGGACCATGCTCTGCGAGCGTTTCCAGCACAGTTCTCATATCACGGATATGCACGCCTTCGGTCAACAGGTTCTGCAACACCTTCTGCAAAACCGCGAGCGGCACCACTTTCGGCACCACGTCTTCGACCAGCTTCGGCGCATCTTTCGCGAGATGATCGAGTAAGGCCTGCGATTCTTCGCGGCCGAGAAGCTCAGCGGAGTGCGCCTGAATCGTACTCGATAGATGGGTAGCGACTACGGTGCTGGCGTCGACTACGGTATAGCCCAGGGCCTGCGCGTTGTCACGCAGACTCGCGTCGATCCACACTGCAGGCAAGCCAAACGCCGGATCGCGCGTCTGCGTACCTTCTAATGGGCCGAGCACGCGACCAGGGTTGATGGCCAGATACATGCCGGGGTAGACCTCTCCGCTGCCGACTTCCACACCTTTGAGCGTGATGCGATACGCGTTCGGCCGCAGCTCGAGGTTGTCGCGAATGTGGACTGCGGGCACGAGAAAGCCGGTATCGGCTGCGAATTTTTTCCGCAGTCCACGAATACGCCGCAGAAGCTCGCCGTCCTGCGTGCGATCGACCAGCGCAATGAGCCGGTAGCCGACTTCCAGTCCGAGCGCATCGATGGCAACCACATCCGACCAGGATACTTCGGGCGTCTCCTGACGTGGCGCTTCGACGGCCGGCATTTCGACAGGTACCGGAATCCGGCGTTGCCCCAGCCAGTACGCAGCGAATCCGACCGAAGCGGCGATCAGCAAAAACGAGATGTGCGGCATCCCCGGGATGAAGCCCAACACGCCGATCACCACCGCGACGACGTACAACACCTCCGGACGACCGCCGAGCTGGGCGAGCAACTGCGTATTCAGATCCTCGTCGGCGGACACTCGCGTGACCAGAATACCGGCCGCCGTCGAGATGATGAGCGCAGGAATTTGCGCAACCAGGCCATCGCCGATCGCGAGCAGCGTGTAGTTTTGCGCTGCCTGTGCCAGCGACAGGTCGTGCTGCAGCGTGCCGATGATCAGGCCGCCGATGACGTTGATCAGCATGATCATGATGCCGGCCACCGCGTCGCCGCGTACGAACTTGCTGGCACCGTCCATGGCGCCGTAGAACTCGGCCTCGCGGGCGACTTCGCTGCGACGCTTGCGCGCGTCCTGCTCGCCGATCAGGCCCGCGTTGAGATCGGCATCGATTGCCATTTGTTTGCCGGGCATCGCGTCCAGGGTGAAGCGCGCCGCCACTTCCGCGACACGTCCCGAACCTTTGGTGATCACGACGAAGTTGATCACGACCAGCACCACGAACACGACGATACCGACTGCGTAGTTGTTGCCGATGAGAAAGTGGCCGAACGATTCGATCACTTTGCCTGCGGCATCGCCGCCCAGATGCCCTTGCAGCAATACAACGCGCGTAGAGGCGACGTTCAGCGAAAGACGCAACAGCGTCGTGATCAGCAATACGGTCGGAAACAGCGAGAACTCGAGCGGCTTGGTAACGTAGACACCCATCAGCAGCACGAGCAGAGACACCGAGATATTGAAGGTAAACAGCAGGTCGAGCGCGAACGGCGGCAGCGGCAGAACCATCATCGCGAGAATCATGACGACGAGCAGCGGCCCTGCGAGCTGCGTCATCGCCGCGCGCGGGACTGCGTCGGCAGCAGCGGTGGCTTCAGCCATTTAGCGGCGCCGGATCGCCACGCAATCGCGCGCGGCTCAAGCCGAAATAAACAGTAGTCTGACTCATGCTTCGGCCGGACCCGGATCCAGGTTTGCCGGCACTGCGAGTTGCGTCGGCGGCTGTGGGGATTCGGTGCCGCCTGCCTGCGCGGCGCGCAGTTGATAGACCCACGCCAGCACTTCCGCCACCGCGTTGTACAGCGGCGCAGGAATGTCGCGGCCGATTTCCGCATGCGCGAACAACGCGCGCGCAAGCTCGGGCGCGCGCAAAGTCGGTACCCCGGAACTCTGACCGATCTCGGCAATGCGCTCCGCCACGAGCAAGGCGCCCTTCGCGATTACGCGCGGCGCACGCATGCTTTGATCCTGATACTGCAGCGCCACGGCATAGTGAGTCGGATTGGTCACGATCACATCCGCCTTCGGCACCTGCGCCATCATCCGGCGCCGCGCCTGCTCTCTTTGCATGCTGCGCACGCGCCCCTTGGTCTGCGGATTGCCCTCGGTCTCTTTGCTTTCCTGACGCACTTCTTCTTTGGTCATGCGCATCTGCCGCGCGAAATCCCAAATCTGAAACGGCACGTCGATCACGACGATCAACGCAAACGCGCCGGTCATGATGAGAAAAGTATGGCTGATGAGCTGCGCCATGTGCGCGAGCGCCGGATCAATGGGTTCGGTGATCAGTGCCAGCATTTCGATGCGGTTGGACCAGATCACCCACACGGCCACGCCACCGATAAGCACGCTCTTCACGATCGCCTTGCCGAGCTCGATCACACCGCGCGTGGAAAACAGGCGGCCGATTCCGCTGAATAAATTGAGCTTGCTGAAATCGGGCTGGAGCGCTTCGATGCTGAATACCCAGCCGCTCACCAGCATCGGCGTCACCAGGCCGACGACGACCACCACCATGAATAGGGGAGACAGCCCCATCAGTGCGGCGGAAAAACCATCGACGAGTCTCTCCCACATCTGCGAGGGCTCGAATGCAGCGTTGCGATCGAGCGAGAACGCATCGCGCATGATGGCTTCAAGGCTGTGCACCAGCGCTGTTCCGAAGATCATCAACGCGGCACTCGAGGTCACCAGGATAGCGAACGTGGAAAGTTCAGGCGAACGCGGCACCTGACCCCGTTCGCGGGCTTGGTCGAGGCGTCGCGACGTTGCGGGTTCGGATTTTTCGAGATTGCTGTCTTCGGCCATCGCTCGCCTTCAGCACTCCGTGCGACGCGTCGTAGCAGAGCGCTGAGTGTAACCGCCTCTGCCGGACGAACACAAGATGTTCTGCTTGCAGAACGACTGCGGCACTACATTTAGTGGTGGCGTTATGCAGTTAGTGGTGGGCTTGGGCGTCGCCGTTTAGCACAGTCGCCTCGCCGCCACCACCAGGCAGCCAACGCGCCGGCAGACGCGACCGTGCTTGCCTGCAACCAACCACTGGGCCGGTCAGTTTCGGCGCAATCCAATATCACCTGCCGCTGCGTCAAAACGCTGAGGTACGCCTGGATATCAGGATTGACCGGCGGTATCGCGAGTGCGTGCAACCGGTATCCCGTGCGCTCAGCGATACATGGGTTCGTGATTTCGGCGCAACGCGAAAACCATGTTTGGGCACGAACCCGAAGGCACTAGATGCTCAGAATTTAAGCGCCTATCGCAGCGCGGAAGATGCGTCGCAGGGACCTGCGAAAGTCCCCGGCTGCGCCGCCTTCTCACGCCGTAGCGGTGCGGCAGCCGCAGCGCAATGAGAAACGTCCGCGCGCGCGTGCGCTGTCGCTTTTTGGCTATTTCGACTTGACGCGCGTTGTTTCGCATGCTGGAATGATTTGACGCTTCTTCTTGCAACTCGTGTTGCCATTTCGCTCAAGGCCGCTTTCGAACGGTTCGGGCAAAAAACGCAGTGTTGCGGCTTCACCCGTGTATCCCTCACAGCGGTGTCGAGACAGCCGCCTTAACGCGCGCACATCTTAAGCGCGCACATGCTTCGCGACGTATCACAACAAGATTCCTCCTGCCGCACGCTCCGCATGCGTGATCGGGGGACGCTCGGCAGGCGAGCTCGACTCGCTCTTCTGCCCTTTGGTGCGATTTCTTAGCACCCATCAGGCACTACAGCCCGAAGGCGCTGCCTCCGCGACGTGCCGCGTATCGTCCAAAATCAATAATCCGGAGGATGTGACGTGAACATTGCGACAAAACTAATTTCTCTAGCGCTTGCGTCGACAGCGATGCTGTCCGCATCCGCGCTGGCAAACGACGAAATCGCCAAACTAAGTGCACAACCCAGCAACTGGGCGATGCAGGCAGGCAACTTCGCCAATCACCGCTACAGCGAGCTCAAGCAAGTCAACGCGAGCAACGTGAACAAGCTGCAAGTCGCCTGGATGTTCTCTACCGGCGTTCTGCGCGGTCACGAAGGCTCGCCGCTGGTAATCGGCGACATGATGTATCTGCACACCCCGTTTCCCAATAATGTATTTGCGATCGACATCGACACGCAGAAAATCAAATGGAAGTATTCGCCCAAACAGGATCCGTCGGTCATCGCACAGATGTGCTGCGATACGGTGAATCGCGGTCTCGCATACGGTGACGGCAAGATCATTCTGCAGCAGGCCGACAGCACATTGGTCGCGCTCGACGCAGTCAGCGGCAAAGTCGTGTGGAGCGTCAAGAACGGCGATGCGAAGGTCGGTGCGGTCAACACCAACTCTCCGCATATCTTCAAAGACAAGGTCATCACCGGCATCAGCGGCGGCGAATGGGGCGTGCGCGGGTACTTATCCGCTTACGACCTGAAGACCGGCAAGATGGTATGGCGCGGATACAGCGTCGGACCGGATAGCGAAATGCTGGTCGACGCCGACAAGACCATGACCTTCCGCGACGGTTCGGTGCAGCCGGTCGGGGCGAACTCCAGCCTGAAGACCTGGCAGGGCGATCAATGGAAGATCGGCGGCGGCACGACTTGGGGCTGGTACAGT